>CAZQFI010000288.1:0-9269 GCA_964592545.1 uncultured Geobacteraceae bacterium | reverse complement strand
ATCCTCTTCGACAGGTGAAGCAACTTCATCTTCTGCAACAAAAGGTTCAGCCTGTAATTCAGCCGCCGCCGCTTCAAAGGTCTCCTCCGCGGCAGGAGAGTCTTCAATATCAGAGACGACAGACTCTTCAACGTCAGGAGTTGAAAAATCGGGAGGATCGACCGATTCGATGGTGGTCTCCGCACCAAAAACATCGGCTGCGACAGAAGCTGCGGCTGCAACCTCCTCACCGGAGCTATCACTGTCCTGCAGATCCTCTTCCTCAAAAGAGACGGCATCCCAGATATCATCGGGAGACTCTTCTTCGACATCCTCACCAGACAAACCTGCTTCTTCCACATCATTCAGCCCGAGCACCGATTCATCGATAGACGAGTCTGCAGGCTCACCAGCAGCAGATTCAGACGCTGCGGCAACTTCGGCAGGAGCCTCCGGTTCCGCCGTAGCAACCCCGGCCATATGCAGTGGCTCAGCGTCAAGCAGCTGGGCAACCTTGTCGAGAAGGGCCTGCGACTCAAAAGGCTTTGTCAGCCAGCCATCAGCACAGACTTCCGCCGCCCTGGTCTCGTCAAAATGATCAAAGGCCCCCGGCAGTAACAACACAGAGGTTCCGGACAAACCGGGTTCACTCTTGATTGCCCGACACAGCTCAAACCCATCCTTACCGGGCATTGAGATATCAGCAATAACCAGATCGGGGTGATCTTCAAGAGCCTTCTGAAAAGCGCTGTCACCATCATCCGTCATCTCAAGCTGATACTCTTCTGTCGAGAAGATAATGCCGACGACTTTCTGAATCGTGATACTATCATCGGCCAGCAGTATTTTTTTCATCATTGATGCCTCCTCGCACCACCAGTGTCAGACTGGTTCTGCCAATAAGCCTGGGTCATCTCTATAGCTAAAAAATCGATATCGAGTATATTGTACACATCGTCCAAGTAAGAAAACCGCCCCACAACGCCAACAACCTGCTCTTTCGTCG
The DNA here is from genome assembly GCA_964592545.1 of uncultured Geobacteraceae bacterium. Lineage (GTDB taxonomy): Bacteria > Desulfobacterota > Desulfuromonadia > Desulfuromonadales > Geopsychrobacteraceae > Desulfuromusa. The sequence goes on along the minus strand of CAZQFI010000288.1, from coordinate 8,284 downwards.
GCAGAGGCAAAATCTGACCTTTCTTTTCCGCAACAATCCTGCCACTGGAATCAGCAGCCAGAGCAATAACGCCGTGTTCAGATTCGACCAGAACCTGGTAGCCACATCCGATTGGGCAATCAGTCCCGACACCCAGCGCACCCCCTAAATCAATCAAGGGGATCAACCTGCCTTCGTCAACCAGCACTGCCGAGACAGCCCCCGGAAGGCGTGGCAACTGGTACTCTTCCGCCCCTTCCAGAATTCTGAGAATCTGCGCCAACGGAATAGCAAACCCTGCGTTACGGATACGAAAGAGACCAAATCTATTCATGCGACAACGGGAGCCGACCCGTAATAACTTTCAGGCTCAAAAACAACAACCGGCTTACCCTTTAATAACCTGACCTCCGAATAGAAACCGGAGGCTGAAACCTGTAACAAAAAGGGAATCTCACACGGCTGAAAATTTTCTGCCAGCTGCAGTTCCGATACACCATCAACCAGTAGAGCCCAGTTCCCCTCGGAACTGCGTAAAATAATTGCAACCTTGTCTTTCAATGCAACGGGTGAAAAAATATCGAGTTTCAACGCCGGATCAACGACAGGAACCCACGTTTGTCTGAATTGCAATGCCGAAACAATTCCCCGACTGATGTCGCTGCGACCGGGATCAAGGATATCTGCCGTCTGCTCGACAATCTCAACAATCTGAGCCAGATCGAGCATAAATGCAATTTTTCCAAGACGAAAAACCAGCACTCTTTGACCGGCTTCAGCCATACAACCCCTTTATCACGCCGAACTCCTTGATTTTCCAAGGAAAGAGGCTAAAAAGCTAGCATAGAGATTAGAGAGTGTCAAGCTTTTATCAATAAATTCCAATAAACTATTACACATCAAATGCTTTTCCATGGCTGAGGCAAAAAACACTGACGATAGAGAGACAGAGCGAACCGGTCGGTCATTCCGGCAATAAAGTCGGCGACCGAAACCTCCAACGCATCCCCATCAAAGCGCCGCCCGCCGTGCTTCAGAAAAATAGCCTCATTCTCGCAAAAGTAAAGGAACAGTTCTCTCAGCAAATGAGATGCTTTGTCGAATTCGGTCTGGACAGACTCCGCCCGGTAAACATGCTCAAAAAGCCAGCTTCTTAAAGCCCTGATGGCCTCATCCATCTCGACCGAGAGGCGGATGGTGCGGCAATCATCAGCCAGTGTTTCGCTGATAAGATCCCGAATCATCCTGTCAATCCGGCAGGAGTGACGCAATCCAACAACAGCGGAAATATCTTTCGGGATATCAGATGTCCTGATAACACGGCCACGAATAGCATCATCGAGATCGTGGCTGACATAAGCGATAATATCTGCCAGGCGGACAATCTGCCCTTCAAGTGTCACGGCACGCGATTTTTCGTCAGGAGCAAGTAATCCGCCCTGCCCTTTTGAATGTTTCAATATCCCGTCACGCACTTCATGTGTGAGGTTTAAGCCGCGACCCTCCTTTTCAAGGATGTCAACAACCCGCAAACTTTGCCGGACATGATGAAATCCTCCGGGAACCAGTTCATTGAGGACACGCTCACCAACATGACCGAAGGGTGTATGTCCAAGATCGTGCCCCAAAGAAATAGCCTCGGTCAGATCTTCATTGAGACGTAATGCGCGTGAAATAGTTCGGGCAACCTGAGAGACTTCAAGGGTGTGAGTCAAACGGGTCCGATAATGATCTCCCTCGGGTGAAAGAAAAACCTGGGTTTTATATTTCAACCGCCGAAAAGCCTTACAGTGCAAGATACGATCACGATCATGTTGAAAAACAGTCCTGATCGTACACTCCTTTGCAGCAAAACGCCGTCCCTGACTGTTGACACTTAAGCAGGCAGAGGATGACAGTATCTGTTCTTCAAAGGCCTCGAGTGATTTTCTTATATTCATATTTTAAGCTCGACTATTTTAAACAGGCTAAACGCAAAAGAATCAGAATCGTTATCTAAAACAATAAACGAGAGACAACGAATAATAAAGAGAATAGAGTAATTAAAATATTTTTTATCCTTGCATTTATGACATATTTTATTCTAAGAGTGTCTTTCATGCCTTCTTTAAAAGAATATTCTGTTATAGTGACAGATCAATATCAACAGACAGGAGAAAACAGTATGGCAAACATCATGGAAATGGCAGCAGATATCATTGCGGCACACGCATCGACAACACCAATGACCAAAGAAGAATTAATTGCAGAACTGAACGAAGTTCATTCGGCACTGGCGGCGCTGGAAAAAGGGGAAACAGCGGAACCCGCTGAGGCAACTCCGGAAACTCCGACCATCAGCAGGAAAAAAGCCTTTGGCAAAGACAAAATCTACTGCATGGTATGTGGTCAGGGATTTAAAACACTCTCACGCCACTTAAAAACTGCACACGATATGACAGCTTCGGAATATCGCAAGCAGTTTGATATCCCCCGCAGCCAATCACTGGCCGCAAAAAACTATTCTGAAAGTCGCCGGAAGATGGCGATTGACCGGGGACTGGCCGACAACCTGGCCAAAGCCCGGGCAGCAAAGGCTAAAAAATAGGAAACCACAGGCAATTTACGGATCAAAAAAGGGCGATTCATCAAAGAATCGCCCTTTTTATTATTCCAATACAAACGGGAACGTCGCTATCTCATTCTCCTCATTGTCCAGAACAACAACTTTCCATTCTCCGGCCCACTGCGGTAGAAACCGCTTTGAGGAGTAGGTTCGCCAGTCTGCAGAGCGTACCGCAAGCGTAACCCTGGCCATCTCTTCACCACGGTAATACCAGACATGAGTGACCTCAGTATCCTCCTGTGCCCCGACAATCCGGGTAAAACAGTAGAGCTTGCCAAAGTCGGCCGGATGGGATTCAATCCGGTCAACTGGCATCTGGTTCTCGATAGCAGTCGTGATTGTTCCATCGGCAACTTTCAAATCTGCAGCACCAGCAAAAGACACACTCACGACCAGCAGCACCAGTAGTAGACATATTTTTTTCAATGTAATCGCTCCCTCTCTTCGCTCAAGGATAAGGATTCAAGTTCGCCAAGAAAACTTTGCCCGGCAGGCAATGTCAACTGAAAGTTATCGGCAACCGTTGCCCCGACATCAGCAAATGTCCGGCGAATTCCCAAATCTTTTGCAGACCGCAGTCGGGGTGACGAAAGAAGCAATGGAACATACTCCCGACTGTGATCGGTTCCCGCAGTTGTCGGGTCACAGCCATGATCAGCCGTTATGACCAGCAAATCACTGCGTTCCATCCGCTGTAACAGTGTGGGCAACCAACTGTCAAATTCGCGCAACGCCGCGGCAAAGCCGTGACTGTCGAGCCGATGTCCATAGAGCATATCAAAGTCTACAAGATTCACCAGAACCAGACCCCGATCTACCTCTTCCAGAACTCGCAGCGTTGTCTTCATCCCGTCGGCATTATCGCGGGTAGGAATGGAATCCGACAACCCCTGCCCGGCAAACAGATCTCCGATCTTCCCGATTCCACAAGTCCGTATACCCTGTCGATACAGTAAATCCAGAACTGTTTCAGCCACTGGCTTACGGGGAAAATCGTGACGACCTGAGGTGCGATAGAAATCGGCGGCACAACTTCCCTTGAAAGGTCGGGCGATCACCCTGCAGACATTATACGGCAAAAGTACCTTTTCTGTCAGCCGGCAAAGTGAATACAGGCGCTCCGGAGGGATGATATCCTCATGAGCGGCAATCTGAAAAACGGAGTCACTGCTGGTATAAACAATCGGTTGTCCGGTTCGCAGATGCTCCTCACCCAACATTTTAAGGATATCGGTTCCACTCGCGGCAATATTGCCGAGTGGGGTCAAACCGGTTGCAGTAATAAAATCGCGAATAATCGGCTCGGGAAACCCATGGGGAAACGTTGCAAAAGGGTGGTTAAGAATTAATCCGCTCAATTCCCAGTGGCCGGTTATCGAATCTTTTCCGGCACTTTTTTCAACCATCTTTCCCCAGCAACCGGCGGGAGAAGTGACCGCTGAAATCCCCTCAATTCCAGCAATCCGGCCTAACCCCAGTTTTTCAAGGTGGGGGAGATCCAGACCACCGGTGGCCGCTGCAACGTGCTGCAACGTTGCAGCATGTTGATCCCCGTATTCAGCCGCATCGGGAAGCGCACCAACCCCGACCCCATCCAGAACAATAACAATGATTCGATCAAACATGATTTATGCTTTAAAAGCTCAGGTCCGATAATCGGCGTTGATTTTTACGTACTCATAGCTGAGATCAGAAGTGTAGTAGCTTGACTCAGCATCCCCCTGATGCAGATCAATCGTCACAACAAATTCATCACGGTGCAAAATTTCTGTCGCGGCGGCTTCCTGCTCAGAACCAAGAGCCAGACCATGAACCGCAACCGGAATGTCGTTAAACCGGATATCGATTTTTTCCTGATCGACATCAATACCCGAATAGCCAACCGCTGCGATAATTCGCCCCCAGTTTGCATCTTCACCAAAGAACGCTGTCTTGACCAACGATGATGTTGCGACTGAACGGGCTGCCGTTCTGGCAGCAGCACTATTTTCGGCACCAACAACCTTGATTTCGACCAGCTTTGTCGCCCCCTCGCCATCCCGGACAATCATTTTGGCAAGGTCGAGCAGAACCCGCTCCAGATGGGCAGTAAAAATGGTCGCTTCGGGAGTGTTGGGAGTGATGACAGGCGACCCTGCAGCACCGTTTGCCAGGACCAGCACCATATCATTGGTTGAAGTATCACCATCGACAGTGATCGAATTAAAGCTCTTTTTTACCGCCTGACTCAACGCTGAATTCAGCAGATCGGGATGAACTTGCGCATCGGTACAGACGAATCCGAGCATCGTCGCCATATTGGGATGGATCATCCCCGCCCCTTTTGCCAGCCCAAGGATCTTGTAGTTCTGCCCGCCATTCTCAACGGCCGTAGCCAGCTTGGGAAACGCATCGGTGGTCATCATCGCTTCGGCAACAACAGAAGCCTTATCAGCAGACAAAGCCTCTACCAGTTTCGGAGTCGCGTCCACAAAAGGGGCAAACGGTAAAAGCTCTCCAATCACCCCCGTTGAAGCAACAGCAACCAGGTCGGGAGAAATCTCCAGTGCAGCAGCCACAAGATCTGCCGTTTTTTCAGCGACATCCATCCCGGCAGCACCGGTACAGGCATTGGCGTTGCCGCTATTGACCAGAATCGCCTGACACATTCCGGCGGCAACGTTCGGCTTTGTCACCAACAGGGGTGCAGCAATCACCCGGTTCTGGGTAAAGACCCCGGCACAGCGGGCGGGAGCGTCTGAAACAATGAGAGCAACATCAAGCTTTCCCGATTTTTTAATTCCGCTGGCCAATCCCGAGAAACGGAACCCGGCAGGAATATCTGTTATATCCATCATCAACTCTTCAACGTATTGTAAGTTTCTTCGGTCGGCAGCAAGAGACCGAAGCAGGTCCCCTCATCGGGAACTTCCTCAAGAAAAATATCGCCCTTCATCCGGTCGACAACCACCTTGACCAGTGCCAGACCAATACCGACACCATGGGGCTTCTCGGTATCGATATCCCCCAGCTGGGTGTAGGAATCGAAGATTGTCTCATAAGCCCGTGGCGGAACCGTCTGACCATCATTAAAAACCTGCAGATAGATATAGTCGAGTCCCTCATAGCGTTGAGATTCAGCTTTTATCCGAATCGTCCCGCCGTCACGATTGAATTTTACGGCATTATCGATCAATGAATTGAATGCCATACCAAACTTCTCGGGATCACCATAGATCTCAGGGAGTTCATCCTGAATATCGATTTCGGTCTCGAGCTGTCTGGCCGCAATTTTTGAGCTGTGATATTGCACCGCATCGGCAATTGACCATGGCACACCAAACGATTTCCAGCGCCACACCTCCCGCTCGGACTCGATAGAGAAAAGCCTCAGCATCCCGGTAATCAGTTTTTCCAGCCGCTTCCCTTCGCCGTGAATCTGAGTCAGATTATCTTTGATCTCCTCCGTTGAAAGTTTATCAAAAAAGGAGAGCGATAAATCGATGTAACCCAGAATCGAGGTGAGCGGAGTCTTCAACTCATGGGAGAGGTTACAGACCAGCCGGGTTCTGGCACGATTGACACGAACCAGATCTTCGTTGGTCCGTTCGAGAACCAGTGCCTGCTGACGCAGGTTACTGACCAGCTCAAAGTTTTCAATTGCCAGAGAAACCTGATTTGCAATCGCAACCAGAAGATTCTGGTCCTCCAGATCAAAAGGGTAACCCGATGTCTTGTTGTTGACATTGATGACGCCGACCATCTCGTCACGGACATAGATAGGGACAGAGAGGAGAGACTGGTTCTTGTAACGCTGTCCGTGGTTGAGGCTTTCAAAACGACTGTCCTGATCGATATTGGGAACCAGAACCGGTTCACCGGTCGCCAGAACATGGCCCGAAATACCTTCACCGGCAGCAACCTGAACAGAAGCCGCTATCTTTTGGGAGAGTCCGTGGGCAGCAGCAATCCGGAGAAGACCATCCTCCTCCAGCAACATCAGTGAGGCAACCTCAACCCCGGTCGACTGGACAATTGAATCAAGAATCTGTTCGAACAACTCCTGAAGATCGTTTCGCGAGCTGGCTGTTTCACCAACCTTTTTCAACAGGATAAGATCGGCCATCCGGCGCTGCGCTTCAAGCCGGGCCTGATTCTGATGAACCGCATGAAAATAGGAGCTGATCCCCTGTTTGGCAACCCTCTGAACCTCTTCCGGTGAAAACGGCTTCACCAGATAATCGAGGGCCCGCTCCCTCAGCACCTGCCGGGCAACGTTGAAATCCTGCTGACCGGAAATCATAATAACCTGAATCTCCGGGGTGTGCTGCTTGATCATCCGCAACACATTGACACCATTGATATCGGGGAGAGAAACATCACAGAAGACCAATGCAACATCTTCCTGATCGAGAATCTGTGTCACACCCAGACCCGATTCTGATCTCACCAGAGGAGAGTTCAGCGGTTCCAGCATATCCTCCAGGAGATCCAGAATCAGCGGCGAATCATCTATCAGAAGAATCGTCGGATTTGACGGTTGTTTTTCTGCCATGGATTATCCCGACTCTATTGCCCGCAACACTTTTTATACTTCTTGCCGCTGCCACATGGGCATGGATCATTACGACCAACCTTGTCCTCATCCCGGGTTATCGGTTTTTTGGTTGGCTCCTCACCCCCGGCGTGATTCATCGATATTTTCTGGCGCCGCTGCTGAGCTTCCAGCTGTTCCACATCCTCTTCACGTGCCAACTGAATCCGGAAAATCTTTTGCAGGACCTCTTCACGCACCCGGGCCATCATCTCCATAAACAGAGCATAAGCTTCCCGCTTGTACTCCTCCTTGGGATTTTTCTGCCCGTAACCACGCAGACCAATCCCCTCTTTCAGATGATCAACCGAGAGAAGGTGGTCTTTCCACTGTGAGTCAATGGTCTGTAACAGCAGGATCCGCATCAGATGTTCCATGATCGGGGTCGTAAACTCTTCCTCCCGCTCTTTCAACCGCGTTTCAACCTGTTTTTTCAGTAACTCTTCCAGCTCTGCTGCAGTAATTTTGTCCGTATCTACCGAACTCAGATCGGGGAGAAAATTGAACTGATTGGCAAAATCGAGTTCCAGACGGCTCCAGTCCCATTCAGAGGAGGGCGTTTTTTCCGGGCAGAAAGACGCGATGATATCTTCGACCGTTTCAGCGGCAATACTGGAAAATGTCTCCTGAAGATTTTCCCCGGCAAGCACTTCACGGCGTTGCGTATAGATGACATCACGCTGCCGGTTCATGACATCGTCGTATTCAATCAAATGCTTCCGGATATCAAAGTTGTGTGCTTCGACCTTTTTCTGCGCATTTTCAATGGCCCGACTGATGATTCCGTGTTCGATCGGTTCTCCCTCCGGAATCTTCAACTTGTCCATAACAAAAGCGACTTTCTGTGAACCGAATATCCGCAGCAGATCATCTTCGAGGCTGAGGTAAAAATGGCTTTTACCGGGATCACCCTGCCGCCCTGAACGACCCCGCAGCTGGTTATCGATCCGCCGCGATTCGTGACGTTCAGTTCCCAGAATATAGAGGCCACCGGCATCCAGAACATCCTGCCGTTCCGCCTGGCAACGCTCTTCAAGTCCGGGGAGGAGTTCGTTGAAACGTGCTTCCGGATCCTCTGCCGCTGCCGCTTCGGCCCGCGCCATCATTTCCGGGTTACCGCCGAGAAC
>CAZQFI010000287.1:0-1747 GCA_964592545.1 uncultured Geobacteraceae bacterium | reverse complement strand
TAGAACCCTTGCCATCTGGTGCGTAAAAGTCATCTTTGACAGCGCCAAAATAAAGTCTGCCCGGTGACGAACGGCCGGATCAAGACCGTACGGACCGCCGATAACTAGGTACCAGTCGCGGCCACCGTTGACCATTTCATCCGACAGACGTTCCGCCAGGGTTTCCGACGTGAGATTTTTCCCCCGTTCATCCAGGACAATCAGAAACGCCCGTGGGGGAATTTTGCTGAGAATCCGCTCCCCCTCACGTTTGAGGAGTCCGGCGGAATCCCCCTTGCGCCCCCCTTTTTCCTCCTTCAGCTCAACAACCTCAAAAGGAAAATAGCGGGTCAGCCGTCCGGCATAATCGTCAGCAGCTGCCCGCTGCCACGCTTCCGCCAGTTTTCCAACACAAATCAGGCGCAGTTTCACTCGACCCCGGTCTCGGCCAATTCAACCTCGGGGGCCTCACTCCACAATCCTTCCAGATCGTAAAACTCCCGCACCGGCTGCTGAAAGACGTGAACCATCACCTCACCGTAATCGAGTAACACCCAGCGCCCCTGATCCATCCCCTCAATAGCCAGAGGAATCGTATCATGCTTATGCTTGAATTCGGTGCGGATATTCTCCGCAATCGCCTGAACCTGACGATCGGAACGCCCCGAAACCAGCAGCAGAAAATCGGTCAAGGAAGAGAGTTCACGAACATCGATCAGTTTGAGATCGATGCCCTTTTTATCAAGTGCGTAATCAACGGCTTTAAGCGCCATATCTTGAGCTTGCAAATTGGGACCTTTTCTTTACAAATAGAGCCGATTGGCTCCGATATATTCCCGCACAGACTGCGGAATCAGTCCGGCAACATCCTGTTGCGCTGCCACCAAATGACGAATTTCGGTCGAGGAGACATTATGGCTCGTATCGGCGACAGAAATCAGTGAAAAGCCTGTATCGCACAGGAGATTTTTGGAGTCGGAATCATAGCAGAACCGCCCTGCGATAGCAACCGGCAGTAATTCTTCCAGGGTTCCGGAAAACCCCGGTCTGGCGGCAACAACGAGATGGGCATAATCGAATAATTTCGGATACTCTTTCCACAAACCAATGTCACGAAACGAATCGAGCCCCATGATAAAATAGAATTCGTGATCGGGGTATGCTTCTTTGAGCTGTTGCAACGTATCGACAGAGTAGCTGACACCACCGCGCTGGCCTTCGATATCGCAGCTGTAAAAATCGGGGTATTCGGCAAGCGCCACCTCAACCATCGCCAGACGATGGTGAAACGCGACGTCAGAAGCCAAAAGTTTATGGGGAGGCTGTCCCGTTGGGATAAACCACACCTGATCGAGCTGACATTGCTGCTGGACCTTTTCCGCGATATGTAAGTGTCCCGAGTGGATGGGATTGAACGTCCCACCGAGCAGCCCGATCCGCATAATCAGTCCTAATCCCTGACTTGACCCGTCCCCAGAACAACAAATTTTCGGGTGGTCAAATCTTCGAGTCCCATCGGACCGAAGGAGTGGAGCTTGGTCGTCGAGATGCCGATTTCGGCACCGAGGCCCAGCTGGTTCCCGTCAGAAAAGCGCGATGACGCATTCACCATCACGACACTTGAGTTGATTTCACGTAAAAAGCGTTGCGAGAGCAGATAATCGTTGGTCACAATCACTTCGGTATGGAGCGACCCATAGGTTTCGATATGCTCCCGCGCCTGCTCATAGGTGTCGACAATCCGCACCGCCAGAATCAGCTCCAGATA
>CAZQFI010000286.1:0-2226 GCA_964592545.1 uncultured Geobacteraceae bacterium | reverse complement strand
AAAGAATTATTAAGAAGCTTACTTAGCAATCCATTTGAAAAATTTGAACGCAAGCGTTTTTTCCATCATTGCCGGGATTTAAACTACATAGGGCTAGATTCAATTTTGGCAAGACAACTTAAAGCAAAAAACTACAGAAACATTATTCAACAAATGGGAGATGATTTAAAAAAATATTATCTAAAACAAGATATTAAATTAGAAAACAGTGACTTTTCATTCCTAGTGCCAAATCACAGACCAATCCAAGGTGATCGTTCAAAATAGATCTTTTGCCGATAAATGTAAAATATTCGACCGACAAAGGTTCCTGAATATCCACTTTTCCTTTTACTCTCCCCCTGCTACACTCCCACGTCATCCAATCAACACAATCGAACGTTTCAGAACACCATATTTGACTGGCCAAGGACAAAACCATGAGCGATCTTCCCAACTGTCCCGAATGTAACTCACAATATACCTACGAAGATCGGGAGATGTTTGTCTGCCCGGAGTGCGGGCATGAATGGTCCCAGATTGCTGCCGAAGGGACAGAGGAAAAGGAAAAACAGGTCAGAGATGCCAACGGCAACCTGCTTCAGGATGGCGATTCCATTACCGTGATTAAGGATCTCAAGGTCAAGGGATCTTCGCTGGTGGTCAAAGTTGGAACCAAAGTCAAAAACATCCGGCTGGTTGATGGCGATCACGATATCGATTGTAAAATCAGTGGGATCGGAGCGATGAAACTGAAATCGGAATTTGTCAAAAAGCTCAACTGAGACGTGCTGATTTTATTTCACTGAGGGAATTGCTCTGAATGGCCGGTAGAGTGGATCTCCAAGGAGAACCATCTGCCACGACAAATAGGGCAGGCTGAGAAAATAACTTTCTGCCAGAGTGTAGTAGCCATCGAGTAAAAAACTGAAGAAAACCTCCGGCAACGGAAATCCCTGCACATAAGGCTCAGCAACCGGTCCAATGGTGGCGGCCACCCCCTCTTCAAGCATCCGTTTACACCACACCTGACTCCCCTCTTTTTTCAGCGTCGTACATTCACTACTGGCGATGTGATAGCCGACCGCGCCCCGCTGCCAGCTGAACGCATCGACATATTTTGCCAGACTGTACCAGCCGCAATAGAGGGCGGCATCCGGGGCTTGTCCGGGTTGAAACAGTGCCTCTTTCTCATCGAGATGAACGGCAAGGGAACTCATTTTTTCTGTCAGGCTGGCCGCCTTGTGAATTGATGCGTCGTAGAGGGCGTAACCCTGAAGTTTCTTTTTCTTCGGTAGCGGCCAGCGGGCATCAAACCACGCCTGCCCCTGCAAACCATGCTGTTCGGCATAAAGGCTGTCATCAACCATCCGTCGGACAATATCCGGAGTCGGCCCATCCAGACGGGAAACAAACAGAACCTGATCTTTGTTAAACGGCAGCTGCCTTTTCTGGCGGGCAAACCCGACAAAATAAGGATTCGGTTGCCATCTGTCGAGGGGATAGGAGGGGTTCAAAACCAAGGCAATTTCAGAATCGACAGCGGCCCGCTGACCGGGGTGACGAATCTTTTTGATCTGCTCTTCCAGCCGTTTGACTTCAGTCTGTTGCCGCTGTTGTTCTTCCTCTGACAATTTTTTATGTTCCAGACGCCAGCGGATCTGCTTGAGGGTGTATTTTAAATCTTCAACTTTGCGCCATTCGGCATCAGATAATTCGGGAGCGCCAACCCGCAACGGGAGTCCATAAAACAGCAGCAGACAGCGGATATGTTTCTCGGGATGATCGGTAAGGTAGTCACGTAACGGCTTGACCAGTTTCTGTTCGTATTCGCTTCGACTGCAATCCTCTTTGTCGGTCATGGAAACCGTCAGCAGGTTTTCGGCCGGGATGTTCCTGACATCACGGTAATATTCGGCGAGATCCCGGCTGGCACGGCTGTTGTGATTAACAATTAACAGCACTTCTGCGGGCTGCAGGGCAAAGGAAGGATGTGGGGGGAGAAAACTGACCAGTAAAAAAAGTAAGATCGCCAGCCGCATCACGACAACTATCGCAATTCCAGCGATTCTTTATAGACATCGCTCCCGGGCCGGCCAAACTCTTTTGCCACCTGTTTGACAATCTCTTTCCAGCTCAGATCGGTTTCGTCACGCAGCCGCAGCAACGCATCCCGGACTGTCCCCTCGGGCGGACAATCGGGAGCAGGGGCAAGCAGCATCACCAACTCCCCTTTGACGCTATCCC
>CAZQFI010000285.1:0-2648 GCA_964592545.1 uncultured Geobacteraceae bacterium | reverse complement strand
AGCCGGGTTGAATTCAGCATCAGCAGTAAATAATGGAGGATTTCTTGAAACGATATCTTTTTCTCTTCAGCACATTACTTGTCCTTGGATTGACGGCGACTGCTTCGGCGGCTTTACACGTTGAAGGGGAGGTTTCCCAGAGTGGACTTTTGCGCGGTCACATTGATGCCGGAGAGCAGGTTTTTCTTGGGGAGAGGCCCCTTCGGACAACCCCGGAGGGTGATTTTATCTGCGGCTTTGGTCGTGATGCTGCCCCTCGACAGGTTTTAACCCTGGTTGATAGTGCCGGGAAAAAACATCGTTACGAGATTACTCTGAAACAACGCCATTACGATATCCAGAAAATTAACGGGATCAGTCACCGGATGATGAATCCTTCACCCGAGGATCTGGTCAGAATTGGCCAGGAGGCGAAGCTGGTTGCTACGGCAAGGAAAGCTGACAGCACCAGACGCGATTTTCAGGAGAGTTTTATCTGGCCGGTCACCGGTCGGATCAGCGGTATCTACGGCAGTCAGCGGATCTTTAACGGGGAGCCGCGCCGCCCCCATTTTGGTATCGATATTGCGGTTCCCAAAGGGACGCCGGTCAGAGCACCGGCAGGTGGAGTTGTGACCCTGGCCCATCCGGGAATGTTTTTCTCGGGAAAAACACTGATTGTCGACCACGGTTACGGCCTTTCATCGTCATTTCTCCATCTGAGTAAAATTCTCGTCAAGGTTGGTGATACCGTTGTTCAGGGTCAGCCGATTGCTGAAGTGGGTGCGACCGGTCGGGTGACCGGTCCCCATCTTGACTGGCGGATCAACTGGTTCGAGCAGCGCCTCGACCCGGCCCTGTTTGTGCCACCGATGCCAAAGGGTTAATTACGGGCTTTTTGGCAGGGAGAAGAACCCCTCTTGGTGGACCTTGATCCTCGGGACCCAGACACCAACATCGAGGGAAGCGGTCAGATCGAACCTGAATTTGTCACGGGGTTGATTTAACAGGTCGGCGAAAAGGTTGATGGTACTGAACAGGTCGGGCTGAACCTGCAAGCGGACGTCTCCTTCCCCGTAAGGGTCAATGACCGGGAGCTTATTGGAAGCACCGCTGAGAATTTTGTGTCCTTCCAGCTCAACAGCATAGCTGATCCCTTCAAGTTTCAATTCTGTCCGGTTGGGATTGATAATGTGGAGACCAATTTCAAAGGTCGGGACAGCGTCGTGTCCGGGGAGAACCCGGAAACTGGTGACAGTCACTGTCGGAGTTTCAAAACCGGGAAGGAGAGGGGCGCAACCGGTGGTGATAAAAATCAGCACAAAGAGTAGGAAGAGTTTATCTCTCATCGAAGCAACCTGCCGGGAAATGAGGAGCGATGGGTTCGGCGCAAATAGCATTCCAGTCGTCCTGCCAGCCATGAACAGCTGTAAGTTAACAGAAAATAGAGAAGTGTGACAGTTATCCAGACTTCAAAGGTCAGATAGGTGGCTGCCATCAACTCCATTCCCTGAAATGTCAGTTCCTGAATTGAAATCACCGAGACAATTGCCGAATCCTTGATCGTCGAAATCGCCTGCCCGGCCAGAGGGGGGATCATCCGTTGAAATGCCTGCGGCAGGATAATATGGCGCAATAACTGCCAGCGCCTCATTCCCAGCGCTCTGGCGGCCTCCCACTGCCCCGATTCAATCTGGTTGATTCCGGCACGAACGATTTCGCCGATATAGGCGCCCTCAAACAGTGCCAGCGTCATGACTGCTGCCAGAAAGGCTTCAAGTTGATCGACCGGGGCGAGTGATAATTCCAGGACGTGCTGCAACCACTCGGGGGCGGCTGAGATGGTTTCGCCGAGGTTAAACAGTGGCAGAATCTGGTCACTGATAAAAAAATAGAAGATAAAAATCAGCACCAGTGGCGGCAGATTGCGCAACAGCAGCACATAGGTTCCACCGAGCAGTCGGTTGAACAGGTGGAGGCTGGTTCGTAACAGCCCGGCAATCAGGCCGAAGGGGAGTGCCAGGAGCAGGCTCCAGAAGCTCAACCGAATTGTTGTCAGCAACCCCTGTAGCAGTAGATTCGTTGTCCACCCGGTGTCGGGATCGTGGCGGAGAAAATATTGCGGGATAATCTGCCAGTTCCACCGATACTCAAGTCCCGAATTGATCCGGTAACCGAGATAGCCAATGGCGATCAGCAGGAGTGACAGCAGAACAAAGTCAAGCCGTCCCCAGCGTAATGGTTGCTGTGGTGACAAATGAATCTCCCGGATTTATTGTAGCTGACTTTTCCAGTCCTGCGTTGTGAACCAGTAGTTGTAGCGTTCCTGCAACCAGCCGTCACTTTGTTTGACCCGAATCCAGTTGTTGAGAAAGTTAAGAAAATCGCCATCTCCCTTTTGAATCGCGAAACCGATCGGTTCCTTGGTAAAGGTTTTCCCGGCCAGGGGGAGAAACAATTTGTCGGCGTACTTCAACGTCTGAAATTCCGGAAATGGTTGAGACGACACCATCGCGGCCGCCCTTTTGTTCAGGACTTCCTGAAGAGCCTGCCCTTCATCATCAAACAGGCGTAATTTTGCTTTGGGGAGGTATTTCTTTGCGGCCGATGCTGCAGTCGTTCCGATCCGGGCAACAATCGTAACATCGGCAGAGTTGAAGTCTTCCAGG
>CAZQFI010000284.1:0-5301 GCA_964592545.1 uncultured Geobacteraceae bacterium | reverse complement strand
TACAAGTTGAGTTTGTCAGTGCCAACCCGACGGGTCCGCTTCATATTGGTCATGGTCGGGGGGCTGTCGTTGGTGATGCCGTTGCGGCGGTTTTACAGGCCGCCGGTTTTGATGTCCAGCGGGAGTACTATATCAACGATGCCGGGAATCAAATTCAGACATTGGGGCGTTCTATTCTGCTGCGGCTGCGTGAGTTGCAGGGGGAATCAATTGAATTTCCGGAAGATGGCTATCAGGCCGCATATGTAACTGAGCTGGCCGCTCAGTATCTGGAGGAGCAGGGTGAACTGACCGGTATTCCTGATGATGAGGCTGTTGAGCTCTGTGCCCGTTTTGGTGTCGGGAAAATTCTCAAATGGATCGAAACTGATCTGAGAGATTTCGGGATTGAGTTCGATAACTGGTACAGTGAAAAGAGCCTCTACGATCGTGATATGGTCGATCAGGAGTTGAAAAAACTGGCGGAAAAGGGGCTCTCTTTTGAACACGACGATGCGCTGTGGTTACGGACGACCGAATTTGGTGATGACAAGGATCGGGTTCTGATCAAGTCGGATGGTAGTTACACTTATTTTGCTTCCGATGTCGCTTATCACATGGAAAAATTTGATCGTGGCTTTGACCGGGTGATTGATGTCTGGGGTGCCGATCACCATGGCTATATTCCCCGAATGAAGGCGATGTTGTCAGGGTTGGGACATCCACCGGAAGATCTCGAGGTGTTGCTGATCCAAATGGTCAACCTGCTGCGTGACGGCAAACCCTATATTATGGGGAAACGTTCGGGGAATTTTATTACTCTGAAAGAGGTGGTCAATGAAGTCGGTCGGGATGCCTGCCGATTCTTTTTCCTGATGCGGCGCTGTGACAGCCAACTCGATTTCGATCTGGAGCTGGCAAAACAGCAAAGCAGTGATAACCCGGTCTATTATGTTCAGTATGCCCATGCACGAGTTTGCAGTATTAACAGGAATGCCGCGGAGGCAGGCGTCACCTTTCCTGCAGAACAGATTGACTGTAGCCGCCTTGAGCTCAACGAAGAGTTGGCACTGATAAGGCAACTGGCCCGTTTTCCCGAAACAGTTGTTGGGGCGGCATTGAGCTATGAGCCCCATCGGGTTATTTTTTATCTTCAGGAACTTGCCGCACAATTTCACAGTTACTATAATCGTCAGCGGGTTCTGGTTGATGATCCGGAGTTGACCCAGGCGCGGCTTTATCTGGTGAATTCTGTTCGGATTGTTTTGCAGAATGCTCTTCATTTATTGGGGCTGTCAGCACCAGAGAAAATGTAGAAGGGGAAATTATGAAGGGTGCATCAAAAACACGGACGCAGCGGCGGATGGAAAAGCGGCAGGCGGTTATTTTACTGGTCCTGGTTCTTGCAGTGTCATTGGCCAGTTTTACCCTTGGTGTGATTGTCGGCCGGCGTGGAGCTGAGCGTGATCTGGCTCAAAAGCAACGCCATGTTGAGAAAGTTCTGGTCGCACCGGTTCCCGTGCCGACGACACCGTCGGTGACCCCTCCGGCAGAAAAAAAACAACCGGTATCTGTCTCTGAGGAGAAAAAGGAGACTCCCAAACTGAGTTTTTATGATGATCTTGGGAAGGAGACTGTGCCGCTGGGGAGTGGTATCAATCTTCCCCCTGCGGAGGAAAAGCCCACCAAGGCAGCTCAGCCGCCAATTGATTTACCCGATCATCCCATTGCGGTGAAAAAAGAGGCCCCGGTGACCAGGAAAGCTGAGGTTGAGAAGCCGGTACCTGCTGTTGCTGAAAAAACTGTTTCCAAACTGCCACGGTCGGTTGCCGGTGGCAGCCATGCCGTGCAGATCGGCTCGTTTGGAGCCGCGGCAGATGCCATTTCACTGAAAAATAAAATGGGGACGAAGGGTTATCCGGCCTTTATTGTTGAAGCTGACCTCGGGAAGAAAGGGCTGTGGTATCGGGTCAGGATTGGACCGTATGCCGATTCAGCAGCGGCAAAATCGGTTCAGAAAATTCTGGCGGAAAAAGAGAAGATCACGGGGTTTGTCTCCAGGCAATAGCCGCCGATTTGGACCAACTTTTCTCTTGACATTTTTGTTTTTGGAGTCTATTTTCCAGTGCTCGTGTCGCGGGATGGAGCAGTCTGGTAGCTCGTCGGGCTCATAACCCGAAGGTCGGGGGTTCAAATCCCTCTCCCGCAACCAAAGCGAAAATCCTCCCTGGAGGTTCAAGATAGATTTGGCGGTGTAGCTCAGTTGGTTAGAGCATGCGGCTCATATCCGCAGTGTCCGGAGTTCGAATCTCTGCACCGCCACCACTTACAGCCTTTCCCGATAGCGGGGAAGGCTTTTTTTGTTTATAGTTATTGCCATACTGTTGTTTGACGATTTGCCCACAGGCTTTTTATGAATCTTCCATCGCTGGAACACTCTGTCACCGAGCTGCTCCCTTCGGGAACGCAGAAACTTCTTGTTGCTGTTTCTGGAGGGGTCGATTCAGTGGTATTGCTTCATCTGTTGAAGACCATTGCTTCCGAGTTGGAATTCACGATTCATGTTGCCCACCTTGACCACCGACTTCGTCCCGAGAGTTCTTCTGATGCCGATTTTGTTCGTCAATTGTGTCGGCAATGGGACCTTCCTTGCTCCATTGAATTGTGCGATGTCCGCCAACTGGCAGACCGGCAGAAAATCAGTCTGGAAATGGCGGGGCGACAGGCGCGGCGGGAATTTCTTTGGGCGCTGGCACAAAAGGTTGGTGCTGAACTGATCGCATTGGCTCACCATGGAGATGATCAGGTTGAAACCTTTATGCTGCGGTTGTTGCGCGGGAGTGGTCAGAGTGGTTTGTCGGCCATGCGGGTTCATCAGGAGTGCTGGTGGCGGCCGTTGTTGAACTTGCGGCGTCAGGATATTGTAAAGTACGCCAGTCGACATAATCTGAAGTGGGTTGAGGACGAGTCAAACCGCGATTCGATGTTCCTGCGCAATCGGCTGCGGTCAGAAATTATTCCACAGCTTTACGAAATCAACCCCCGCTTCGGTGGCGGAATAGAGCGACTGGTGCAGCAGTTTCAGGTGGATGAAGATTATTGGCAGAGAGAAGTTACGGCGATATTTGACTCGCTGGTTGTGTCGCGTGAAGATGGCCTCCGTTTAAGTCGACCGAAGTTGCTGGCGACCCATCCTGCTCTGCGAGCAAGGCTGTTGCGTGCGGCACTGTTGCAGGTTCGGGGTGATCTGCAGAAGATTGAATCTGTCCATTTGCGGACAATTGATGATCTGCTTTCGGCGTCCAGGAGTCAGGGAGAACTCAATTTGCCGGAGTGCTGGGTTGCCCGGCGTTACGAGTCTCTCTGGATACGTAGAGGCTCCCCCGCTCTCCCGGAGCCCTTTGATCTGACGCTGCCAGATGAAGGGGAGGTGGAACTCCCCGACGGGCGTATTATCCGGGCATCAACTCAGGTGGAGCAGGAAGGGGAATCGGCCATGGCGGTGGAATTTTCTCTTGCTGCGTTATCTCAACCATTGCGGGTTCGCAACTGGCGACCGGGAGATCGATTTGAGCCTTTGGGGATGTCGGGACATAAGCGCCTGAAACGATTTTTTTCCGACAATCGGGTTGAACGTGAGGTGCGTTTGAGAACTCCCCTGCTGGTCAGCGGTGAGACGATTCTCTGGGTTGGCGGAATGCGTCGTTCCCGCCATGCCGTCGCCAGGTGTGACGCCGGTGAGATTATTCGCATTGAGCTTTTCTGAATACCGGAAATCGGGGACAAAGGGGTTGTGGGTTTAAGCCCTTTATGGTAGCTTTTCCTGCTAGTTTCCTTTGTTTCTAACGTTTCTTGCAGAACAATAAATAATTACCGAATAAATAACTCCATAGGGGGTCTTTGTGAGCCAATTTCAAAAAAATTTAGCGCTGTGGCTGGTCATTTCTCTGTTGATGATCATGCTTTTTAATATGGTGACGCAGAAAGATACTGAGCAGAAGCAGATTAATTACACCGAATTTCTCAGTGCTGTCGAAAGTGGTCAGGTTTCGAATATCACTTTCCAGGGGAATCAGGTGACCGGTAGCTATGCTGACGGTGGCAAATTCCAGACCTATGCCCCCCGCGATGAGCAACTGATCTCCGAGTTGAAGGACAAGGGGATTGTTATTACCGCAAAACCGGTCGATGATCAGGGGTTCTGGTTCACTCTGCTGGTTTCCTGGGGTCCGATTCTGTTGCTGATTGCGGTGTGGATTTTCTTTATGCGACAGATGCAGGGCGGCGGTGGCAAGGCGATGAGCTTTGGAAAAAGCAAGGCCAAGCTGTTGACCGATACCCAGGGGATGGTGACATTCAAGGATGTTGCCGGAGTTGATGAAGCGAAGCAGGAACTTGAAGAGGTTGTTGAGTTCCTGAAGGATCCGAAAAAGTTTACCAAGCTCGGTGGTAAAATCCCCAAAGGGGTTTTGCTGGTGGGTTCGCCGGGAACCGGTAAAACTCTGCTTGCCCGCTCGGTTGCCGGTGAAGCAGGGGTCCCGTTTTTCACAATCTCGGGTTCCGATTTTGTCGAGATGTTTGTCGGTGTCGGTGCCAGCCGTGTTCGTGATCTGTTTTTGCAGGGGAAAAAGAACGCTCCCTGTATCATTTTTATCGATGAGATTGATGCTGTTGGCCGCCATCGCGGTGCCGGCCTTGGCGGTGGACATGATGAGCGTGAGCAGACTCTGAACCAGCTGCTGGTTGAGATGGATGGCTTCGAGTCGAATGAGGGGGTTATCCTTGTTGCTGCGACGAACCGTCCCGATGTCCTC
The DNA here is from genome assembly GCA_964592545.1 of uncultured Geobacteraceae bacterium. Taxonomy (GTDB): domain Bacteria; phylum Desulfobacterota; class Desulfuromonadia; order Desulfuromonadales; family Geopsychrobacteraceae; genus Desulfuromusa. Next base: position 508 of record CAZQFI010000284.1, on the reverse strand, counting down.
GATCCTGCGTTGTTGCGTCCGGGGCGTTTTGATCGTCAGGTGATGGTTCCCCGGCCCGATATCAAGGGGCGGCATAAAATTTTGGTGGTCCACTCCCGTAAAGTGCCGATGTCTGATGATGTCAACCTCGAAGTGATTGCCAAAGCGACACCGGGATTCTCCGGGGCCGACCTGGCGAACTTGATTAACGAGGCCGCTTTGCTGGCTGCCCGGGCTAATAAAACAGCTGTCGACCGTGACGATTTTGAAGCAGCTAAAGATAAGGTGCTGATGGGTGCCGAGCGCCGCTCGCTGGTCATTACTGAGGAAGAGAAGAAAGTGACTGCCTACCATGCGGCTGGTCATGCTCTTGTTTCGTTGTTGACCCCCGGCTCTGATCCGGTTCACAAGGTTTCGATTATTCCGCGTGGTCGTGCTATGGGCGTGACGATGTATCTGCCGACTGAAGAAAAATACAGCGAAACAGCAAAGGGATTACATATCCGTATTCGCTCCCTCCTGGGAGGTC
>CAZQFI010000283.1:0-4581 GCA_964592545.1 uncultured Geobacteraceae bacterium | reverse complement strand
CGGATCATCTTCCGGGATACCTGCTTCAACCTTACCAACCAGGTCAGCACCAACGTCGGCAGCCTTGGTATAGATACCACCACCGACACGGGCAAACAGTGCAATGGAAGAAGCACCCATAGCAAAACCATTGATATATTTTGCCGTTTCAGGACTTCCACCGAAGTAGATGTAAGCAACGCCAACACCAACCAGACCGAGCGATGCAACAGCCAGGCCCATGACAGCACCACCATTGAAGGAGACTTCAAGGGCTTTTGCCTGACCCGAAACACGGGCAGCCTCAGCTGTTCTGACGTTAGCGCGGGTCGCTGCTTTCATTCCGATAAAGCCACACGTCATTGAACAGATCGCACCACCAAGAAAGGCAAGTGCAGTCTGAATGCTCATGGCAATGGCAATCAGAATAAAAACAACAACAATGAAGATAGCCAGAACCCGGTACTCACGGCCAAGAAAAGCCATGGCTCCCGCATGAATATCTTCAGAGATCTCATGCATCTTCTCATCACCGACCGGCTGTGCTTTAACCATGTTGTAGAGCACAATCGCGATCACAAATCCGATCGCTCCCAAAATAGGAGCCCACATTTGCAGTTGCATTCGTTCGTTACCTCTCTTGTGTTTTTGTGTTTGTGTTGAAAGTTAACCTGACAGATTGTAGTTATTAAAAGAATTCATCGCTGCAGTGACGCCCTCGGACAAAACAGTCTCGGTTGCCTCAGCCGCAGTATCAAGCAGTTCCGGAAGCAATTTCTGTTCGTTGGGTGAAAAGCGGCTGAGCACATGTCCCGTCACGTCTCCCCGTTCCGGTCGCCCGATCCCGATCCGCACGCGGATAAAGTCTTTATGACCAACAAGGGCAATGATATCGCGTAACCCGTTGTGGCCACCATGCCCACCCGTTGCCTTGATGCGTAACCGACCGAACGGTAAATCGAGGTCGTCACAGATAACAATCAAATCCCCCGGTTGAATTCCGAGGGATTTATATGCAGCGTTCACACTGGAACCACTACAGTTCATAAATGTTTGTGGTAGCAGGATCGTTGTTTCACAGGTTGCAACGCGGCCAACTCCATAGAAAGCCTGATATCCTCTTTTCTTCAGCGCAACCCGATTGCGCGCCGCAACGTGATCGGCAACCATAAAGCCGATATTATGCCGGGTCAAAGAGTACTTATCGCCAGGATTTCCCAGGCCAACGAGCAGCTTCACACCAATTCCAGCTTGCGCGGGTTACTCAGCGGCCTCTTCATCTTCGGCAGGAGCTTCCTCGACCTCAAGCGCATCTTCTTCTTCAGTCTTTTCAACTTCAACTTTGATCACACTGAGAGTCAGGACAGTGAAGTTGACATCGTAAACAAACTCGACACCTTCAGGGACCGCAATATCCTCGATGTGAATGGTGTCACCAATTTGCAGCTCGGTCACATCGATATCGATCGACTGGGGAACCTGAGTCGGCAGACAGAGAACTTCCAGCTCGTTCCGAACCAGCTGCAGTGATCCACCCTCTTTCTGACCAACAGCAGTCCCAATCGTGTTCACCGGAACCATAAAGGACGATTTCTCTGTCAGATTGATAACGTGTAAATCGGCGCTGATCATATCGCGACGAATCGGATGGACATCCGCATTTTTCAGGACAACAACCTTGCCGGCAAGTTCTTTTGCACCGGTCAATGTTATCAGTGTATTCAGCCCGGACTCACCCGAGACAGCAGCCTCGAGTTCACTGGGATCAACAACGATGGGGGCAGGTTCAAGGCCTTTGCCGTAGACAACCGCAGGCAATTTCCCGGCTGCTCTCAGTTTTCGGGCAACACCTTTACCGCTTTTTTCACGAATTTCAATATTCAGTTCAACTTGTGCCATGTAATCTGTCCTCCATATATTAAGGAAACTTTTCGAGTTTTAAACAAAGAGTGAGCTGACCGATTCAGCATTATGGGTGCGACGAATCGCCTCTGCCAGCAAATGACTGACCGACATCTGCTGCAACGTCTCGCACTGATCAAGTTTTTCCTGCGCCGTAATTGTATCGGTAATATAGACCTTTTTCAGCGGGCTTTCTGAAATCCGCTCCAGCGCCGGTCCCGATAATACGCCGTGAGTTGCACAGGCGTAAACATCACTGGCACCATGCTCCTGAAGAGCACGGGCAGCAGCGCACAGGGTTCCCGCAGTATCAATCATGTCATCGATGATAAAACAGTTCTTCCCTTTCACATCACCGATAATGTGCATCACTTCAGCGACATTTGGACCGCTGCGACGCTTATCGATAATTGCCAGCCCGGCATCAAGGCGCTTGGCAAAAGCCCTGGCACGCTCGGTACCACCGGCATCGGGAGAAACGATGATCAACTCACCAAAAGCCCGGCGCCGAATTTCATCCAGCATCACCGGTGCGGCATACAGATGATCGACCGGGATATCGAAGAACCCCTGAATTTGTCCGGCATGAAGGTCCATCGTCAACAGCCGGTCAATGCCGGCAACCGACATCAGATCAGCAACCAGCTTCGCAGTGATCGGAGCCCGGGGGGCAACCTTGCGATCCTGACGTGCATAGCCAAAATACGGGACAACGGCATTGATCCGTGCAGCCGATGCCCGTTTCAAAGCGTCAACCATGACGAGCAATTCCATCAGGTTATTGTTGGCCGGAGAAGACGTTGACTGGATGACATAGACATCACGGCCACGAACATTCTCTGAAATTTCAACCATAACTTCACCGTCAGAAAATGTCCGCACCTTGGCATCACCAAGCGTGACGTTTAAGTTCTGGCAAATGTCGTGAGCTAACGGCTGATTTGAGTTGCCGGAAAAAACTTTTATCATCCCCACTTGATCACACACCTCTTCTGGCTGGAAGAACGCAAAATGGCTGAGTCATGCAGCGCACGATTCAACCAACCCTCACCTTAGTATTCATCACCGACATTATCGCCAGCTTTTTCTGTCCAAATCCCTTTCGAGATCTGCCTAAATTTGCGGCTGGGGTGCCAGGGACCGCCCACTTTGTCGCCAGCATCATGCCGGCTCCGGCGTTGGCTCACCTGCTCTCGCTGTCGCGGACATCGTGTCCGCTTTCCTGACATTAAGTCCGCGCTCGCTCCGCTTCGATCCCTTTCGAGACCTACTAAATTTGTGGCTGGGGCGCCAGGGATCGAACCTGGGAATGCCGGAATCAAAATCCGGTGCCTTACCGCTTGGCGACGCCCCATTAATAAAATCACGGGAAAATAGTATATATCCGTCACAGGGAGAATCGGCAGGTTTTACCCAACTTGCTCTCCGCTGTCAACATCAATCATCCAAAATGCGTCGCTTATAGCGGTCGCACCGGATAAATCAGCCAGTCATTCTCTTTAGCCAGCTGCTCGGCAGCAACACACGCGGCGCTATAGTCAGGATAAACACCAAAAACGGTCGAGCCGCTTCCCGACATCAAAGCGCCGAGGGCTCCCTGTTTCAGAAGCCGCTCCTTGACCGCTGCAACCTGCGGAAATCGATCCAGCACAACAGTCTCCAGATCGTTGTGCAGAGCAGCACAAAGGTCATCCCTTGTCATCACTGAAAACTTCGGAAGGTTAGCCAGTTCCCCCTGTTTTGTCAACTGTAAACTTCGGTACACATCTGCCGTGGAGACAGCGACTCTCGGGTTAATCAGCAGGTAGGCAACCTTTGGTAAGGCGGGTAACCGTTCCAGTTGAGTCCCGGTTCCTGTGGCCCATGCCGGCTGCTTAAAAATGAAAAAGGGAACATCGGCGCCTAAACGGCTACCCAACGATTGAAGCCGCCCAATGCCGGGTGTCAAACCAAGCATATCCGACAAACCGACAAGAACCGTTGCGGCATCGGATGAGCCGCCACCCAGCCCGGCGGCGACGGGAATGTGTTTGGTAATGTGGATATCAACCCCGACAGCGGAACCGGCCTCATCGAGAATAAGTTGGGCAGCCTGTGCCGCGATATTTTCCCCACCCGGAGGTAATTCAATCCCCGGACAGGCAACCCGCACTCCGGATCGATCACTCAGTTCAATTTCAACCGTATCACAGAGATCAACCCGCTGCATCGCCATAGCGAGTTCGTGATACCCGTCTTCCCGGCGCCCCAGAACATGGAGACAAAGATTTATCTTTGCCGGTGCAATAAAAACCTTTTTCAATGTAACCCCCTGCTTACTTTTTTGGCTGCCAACTTTCCCCCTGCCAGCCTACCCGATTACGGCTTTCAGTCAAGCCTGTTTAGGGAGACACACAAATCACAGAAGTGTCCCGCGCAAAACAAACCCGTTTATATTTTGTACTTCACAGAAAAAAACAATGGCGACTTTTCGCCACTGAAGATCAACTTTGGCCATCAACCTAGCAATTAAAAATGAGCTTATATTAAAGGATCATCCATAAACCACTGTTTTGACGCCCCGAAGCAAAAAACAAACGGTCATTTAAAAATGGCACCAGCCTTGCCATAGTTAGCATGTCGAAAACGTTGAATAGCGGAACCGACCTGACGGGACACAGATAAAAAATGGTCGGTCCAACTTCTTCCAATATTGCCATG
>CAZQFI010000282.1:0-2957 GCA_964592545.1 uncultured Geobacteraceae bacterium | reverse complement strand
AGCAGCCTGAACCAGAAGCGGGGGCAGGTTGAAGGGATCACCTCCCACCCCGGCGAAGATATCGTCCGTGCCACCGTCCCGCTGATTGAGATGTTCGGCTACATGACCGAACTGCGCAGTGCCACCAAGGGGCAGGGAAGTTTTACCATGGAATTTTCCCATTTTGACCAGGCGCCCCCGGAAACATTACAGAAATTCGGGATCAGCTGAAATATGACAGCATTACCAAAGAAAAGACTCTTTAAGCCGGGCATGATCCTCGCTCTGCTTCTCTTCTTTGCCCTGAACTGCCATGCCGGTCAAGTCACCGATCCCAACCCGTTACGCCTGCAAAAAATGGTGAAACGGTTTGTCTGGCAGGACGCAAAGAACAGCTATCCGGAAAAGTCCCTGTTATTTGTCGGCAGTTCCAGTATTTATCGCTGGAAAACTGCTCAAGCCTTTCCCGATCAGCCGGTGATAAATCGTGGGATTCCCGGCGCCGAGATATCAGACATCAATTTCTTCTACGACAAGCTGGTTGGAAAATACCACGCAACAACTGTCGTTTTTTACTGTGGCGATAACGATGTCGCCAGCGGCAAAAGTGCCGATCATATCCTGACCGATTTTAAAACCTTCACCAACCGGCTGATGGCCCAAACCACCCAACCGACCCTGTTTTTTCTGGCGATCAAGCCCAGTCCGCGACGCTGGCAGTTGTGGACTAAAATGGCCGCAACGAACCGGAAGATTCAGGAATATTGTCGTGAAAGCAAGCGGTGCATATTTATCGACAGCGCAACCGTGCTGTTAAACGACAAGGGTCAGCCCGACAAAAACCTCTTTGCCGCAGATGGGCTTCATTTGAATGATGAGGGGTATGCGCTCTGGACAAATTTGCTCAAAAAACAGCTTCGTTAAGGATAGTTTGCTAGCCATATATGGATCGATTAGCGTACAAATCACTATCAAAAAATACTTTTCAAGGCATATTCAAACAATAACTTAGCTTTTTTCTTGCATCAACCTCCCCCCTCGTGCGCTAATCCTCTCATGAAAAAAGCGGCGACCCACCCCGATACGTTTCTGACCAAAAAAAATCGCCTCTACTACGAGCTGATCGATCAGATCATCGGGAGTGAGACACCCCAACTGCCATTAACAGAAGAAGCGGCCCAACTCAGTCAGGTCAACATCAATACGATCAAGAGTGTCTATGGTGCTCTGGCACAACAGGGCTACATCGAAACGCGCCGGAAATCGGGAAGCCGGATTATCCGGTCGTTCTCCAGAGAGCAGATTGATGCCTATCGTCACGCAAAGCGGAAGGTGATCACACAGCTCCAATCGCTGAATCTGGCCGGTTTTGCTGCTGACGAACTGATTGCACTGCTCATTGCCTCGCTGCGCGATTATTCGTGTGGTGATGGTCGGATCATTTACACTGAAAAGAATTTTTACGAGCTCGAAATCGGCAAACAGGAGCTGGAGCATGCCCTTGGCGTTCCGGTGACGGCCCGTTACATCGATGATGTCATTGAACAACTGCAGACCGGGCAACTGAAAGCGGACCTGCTGATCTCAACATTTTTCTGTGAGAAGAAGCTGCGCGATATCGGGCTGCCCTGCCCGCTTATTCCGTTACGCATTACCCCGCCGATGGAGCAACTGCTTAATTTTTCACTGATTCCACGCGATACCGAAATTACTCTGGCGGTGATTTCCGAGCACATTCGTGAACGGATCGACCAGACATACCCGAATATCGTTAAAGATTTCACCAATTTCAGAATCTATACCCTGAGTGAAATCCTCAGCAATTTCAAGCTGATTCAGAAAACCCAGATTCTGCTGACATTCAAACAGACCTATCGGGAAAATGAGGAACTGTTTCAGCATATTCCAAAGATTGTGACCTACAACAGATTTCACGATGAAGAGGGTCTGAACCAGATTCGCAGCCTCATATAGCGTCAAAAGGAGCACTACATGCTTATTATCGGTGTCGATACCGGTGGTACTTTTACCGATTTTATCTGGAAAGACGGTGACACGTGGGGAGAATACAAGCTCCTGTCAACTCCGGCCAACCCGGCAGAAGCGGTTCTGGCCGGCATTGAACACATTGCTGCCGACCGGCGGTACAATCTGGTTCACGGCTCGACCGTTGCCACCAACGCGATTCTTGAAAAACGGGGCGCACTGACAGCCCTGATCACCAACCGCAATTTTGAGGATGTGATCGAAATCGCCCGGCAGAATCGAGGCGATTTGTACAATTTTTTCTACCGTAAAAATCCACCATTAATTCCCCGCGAGCTGCGCTTTGGTCTGCCCGGTCGCGTGAATCACGCCGGCAAAATCATCGATGAACTCACACAAGCCGACGTTGAGACATTACTCGAACCGCTCACGACAGCCCAGGTCGAATCGATCGCCGTCTCTTTTCTCTTTTCCTTCGCCAACCCGAAGCACGAAAATATGGTGCGCGATGTTCTCTCCCGGCTGGACATCCCCGTTTCACTCTCCCACGAAACATTATCAGAATTTCGTGAATACGAACGGACATCGACAACGGTTATCAATGCGTATGTTTCACCGAAAATGCGCCGCTACATTACCTACCTGAGTGAACGGATCGGCGATCAGCCGTTCCGCATCATGCAATCCAACGGTGGCAGCATTTCGGCAGCAACCGCCATGCGGGAATCGGTTCGCACCATCCTCTCGGGACCGGCCGGTGGCGCAGTGGGGGCTTTTGAACTGGGAAAAATGGCAGGGTTCCCCCGCCTGATCACGTTTGATATGGGGGGGACCTCAACCGATGTGGCCCTGATTGATCACACCCTGCCGCTGACAACCGAATCGAGTATCGCCGATTACCCCGTCAAGGTTCCGATGATTGACATCCACACTGTCGGTGCCGGTGGTGGTTCCATCGCCTCAATTGATAGCGGTGGTTCGCTCAAAGTTGG
>CAZQFI010000281.1:0-2608 GCA_964592545.1 uncultured Geobacteraceae bacterium | reverse complement strand
GCAACAGAATATGGCTGGGACAGGGAGACATTCCTTCGACAGACGTGCGCTAAAGCAGGCTTAATTGATGATGCGTGGCAACACCCCAATGCTGAAATTTACATCTTCAGCGGTCAAATTATCCACGAATAGCCAACGCAGCTTGAAATTAAACGTATTGCTTACAAAAGCAAGTGCTTTGGAGGTCCGTTCAGCGAGCGCTACGCCATGTTCTCATGCGATCCATCCGGTACAGATTGCCGTCAAGGTCAGGATACTGACAATAATCCACAACGTCACGCCCTGCAGAAACGGCCTGATCCCGATTCGCTGAAGAACGTCTCTGGTGATGCCTGCACCGACCAGAAACAGTGTCAGAACCAGAAATTGTCGTGCAACACCACTCAACACCTGCCATAAGCTGGAGAGCTGAGGGATCAGACTGTGCAAAACAGCGGCAACAACGAATCCAACAATAAACAGGGGGAATTTGGTCTTCCCGCTAGAACGCACAAGTAAACCTGCTCCCAGTGCAATCGGAGCAATCCATGCTGCACGGGTCAACTTGACCGTTGTTCCAACATCGAGAGCCTGCACACCATAGCTCGCAGCAGCACCGACAACGCTGCTGGTATCGTGAATTGCCAGCCCCGCCCAGACACCAAACTGATGTTGCGTCAAATCAAAATAGTGACCAACCAATGGAAATACGATCAACGCAACAGCATTCAAGGTGAAGATTGTTGCAAGTGCGACTGCAGTTTCATCATCTTCGGCTTTAATAACCGGAGCTATCGCGGCGATGGCACTCCCTCCACAAATTGCCGTACCACACGAAATAAGGGCGGAGGTATTACCACGAATATGGAGCAGTCGCCCCAGAATTAAACCCACGGCAATGGTCACAGTAATACCGACAACAGTATAAACGACTGATGACCGCCCGACCGTCCAGACGTCCTGAATGCTCAACCCGAAGCCCAGACCGACAACCGACAATTTAAGTAATATCTGACTGGTTGCGACCGACTTCTGCGGCCATGGATTACCGAAAAGAAGGCTGAAAACGATTCCGGCAGCGAGCGCCATAGGTGTCGTAACAACGGGGAGGAGACAGACCGTCCCAAGCAGTAAAAAAATAACCGGGGAAATTTTCGACATTGATACCAACCCTTGTCAATGGTGTAGAAAATAGAACTTGCCAACACTATCTCACCTGCAATATAAATAATAATATATAATTCTGTTATTTTTAATCAATTTTATTGATGGATATTTTTATGGCGATCAGTCTGCGAAAACTTGAAATATTTACTGCTGTTGCAAGGCTCGGGAGTGTCACGCAGGCAGCAAAGCAGCTTCTTTTAAGCCAGTCGGCCGTAAGCATGGCGCTTGCTGATCTTGAAAACCACCACAATGGCGCATTATTTATCCGCCGTGGCCGGACCCTGATTCTGAATGACCGCGGAAAACTTCTCCTCCCCCTGGCTGAGGAAATCATCGAACAAGCCGCCAACTTTACAAAATATCTGGAAACGTCTGCGCAGGAACCAACCGGTGAACTGAAAATCGGTGCGAGTACAACGATAGGCATTTATCTTCTCCCCCTTCTGGTCGCCAATTTTTCAAAACAATACCCCAAGGCTCGAATTACTATGCAGGTTGGAAATACCGAGGTCATCAGCACATCATTGGCACAAGGAAAACTCGATCTGGCACTGATCGAAGGGCCTTGTCACATTGATAAACTGAGACAGACCCGCTGGTTTGATGATCGGCTCGTTATTATCGCAGCACCCAGCCATCCATGGGTCAACAAAGGGACAGTGACACAAAAAAAATTACAGAAAGAAAAATGGATTATGCGGGAAGCAGGTTCAGGCACAAGAGAGGTTTTCGAGCACGCTCTCGGCTTACCACTGCAACAACTGAAGGAAATTATTGAGCTGGGTCACACCGAGGCGATCAAAAAAGCGGTTGAAGCGGGGTTGGGGGTCAGTTGTCTGTCGCAACTCGCCGTACAAAGAGAACTCGATCTCGGCGTATTGGTCGCTATCCCGACCGATCTTGACCTCACACGATCTCTCACTCTGCTGTTGCCCGACAGTGGATATCAAAGTCCGCTACTGAAAGCGGGACTGGCGATGTTACAATCGACCCAGAAACAAAGTTAATCCAACGGATCAAATTTATCACACTCGGCATAACAGAGTGGACACACCCACCCTTCGGGAAGGTCATCGAAATCGACACCGGGCAGAACGTTGTTTAACGCGTCCCCTTTTTCGGGGTCGTAGATATAGCCGCAACAGGTACAGATATAGCGCATAAAGCCGTCCCTAAAACTCAGAAAACAGTGGTTACACAGCGAAATACTTCGCCTGTGGATGGTGAACAACAATCGCCGAGGTACTCATTTCGGGAACCATTTCGTACGATTCCGTCAGGCTGATGCCAATTTCATCGGGACTCAACAACTCAAACAAGGGAACATGTGCACTCAGATCGGGACAGGCGGGATAGCCGAAACCGTAGCGTGACCCCTGATACCCCTGATTTATATAACCCTGAATATCACCCCCGTCAGCCTGAATTCCCATCTCAATCCGCATCTGTTCATGCCAGTATT
>CAZQFI010000280.1:0-8291 GCA_964592545.1 uncultured Geobacteraceae bacterium | reverse complement strand
TTCCCCAGCATATAGAGGTAATTGTTGATGATTGTCAGGGGATTGCTGACCTCGTGCGCGACTTTCCTGAAATCGACAATGGACATTCCGGCCGGTTGAGAAGATTTTTTGAAGCTGCCCAGATACTTTTGTGCAATTTCGTCACATAAAAATGTCAACAGGGCCAATTTGCCTTTCAGGTCGGGCCATTCCTGTTCACTCGTCCCCAAGACCAGAACACCAAGTTCTGAATTGTTGTGGTGAAGGGGGAGGAAATAGGCGGCCTCCGACTTAAGCAGCCTGATCACCTGTTTGTCGGCTATGGAACAGGGTTCCGATTGGGAGTAAACGGCGGCTTTCTCATGAAAGGCTTTGACCAGCAGACTTTTTGTGTCTTGTGTTGTGAATTCAATTTCGTCAAGTTGTTGCAGTTCCAGATCGTTGATCGCAGAGAGGATTGTTTGATTGTCATCTACGGTAAAGAAGAATAATTTTTCCAGATTGAAAATGGCGCTGAAACTTGCTCTGAGCTCTTTTGTCAGTTCGACAATCTCAGTTTTGTGGCTTCTGCCAATTGTTGCGCTCAGGGCGATATTTTGTACTTCGCCCGCAAGTTTTTGCGTGTCCTCACGGTGTTTCTCTCCATCGAAGAGCTCGTCTTCATTGTCCTCCATGTAGAATCGTCCACTGAATCCGAGATCTGAAATCATCTGCCTGCTTTTTTCGATCGCGTGGGAAAGACACCCCAGAATTGTATCTTCGGTCATATCAAAGAGCAGCCCCGCCTTTTCAAGGTAGTCCTTGTTGTCGCGGGCACTGTTTTTTGAGCTGAGGGGGCTGGCAACGGCGAGAATTTTCAGTAATGTCGGTGAACTGGACAACTCATCTGCAGCAGCATGTTGAAAGAGGATCGCATCGGCAAGAAAGGAGTCGAGTTTCCAGCTTTCCACGAGTGCGGCGCCAAGCTCGCAGTGATCGACCTGGAGAGCGTCCTGTTCAAGGGTACAGAATATCTCTGTCCGCTGATAATATTGTTCAAGGACGGGTTGATATTCCTCTTCCCGATTCAGAAGCAATAACAGGATTCCAACCTGATGCAGTAATCCCGCAAGGAAAACTTCTCCCGGTTTTTCATAGCCAACCAATTGGGCAATTCTTTCAGCAAGGTTGGCGCATATCAGGGAACGCAGCCAGACAAACTGGACATTCTTGTTGAAGTCTTTGGTGAAATTGGCGAAAAACTGCTGAATGGCGCAGGTTGTGACGATGTTGCGGACGTTGCTAAGCCCGAGGACAATCAACATTCTCCGGATATCGTTCAGCTCGTTCCATTGCCGATAAGCCGGGGAGTTTGCTACCTGCAGAATCTTTGCTGTCAGTGCCGCATCTTTTTTGATTGCAGACGAAAACATTTCAAAATTCGCGTTGTCATCGTGACAGAGATCGAGCAGTTCAACCAGCAAACTCGGTTCAGATGGCAGGTTGTCGACCGAGTAGCTTTTGTCTTTTAGATAGATACATTGCATACCTATCACGGTCCTTTCTTCAAAATCATCAACATCACAATAGCACATAGGGTCACGGGGAAATATCTCACGAAGACCCACTAAAGTCGGAAGTTTACTCTAAAAAACAGATAAAAAAAATAATTTTAATTATTTTTTTCACTTTAAAAGGGAGGCGGGATGATTTTAACTTTCGTAAACATACGATGATGGTTGTTTTGTGATGAAATATACCAGATTTGTGTTGTCAGTGCGGAACGAAAACAGCTGTCTTGTCGAGTGTCTCAGGTTGTCCTTTATTGCCTGAATCTGCATAATGATCACAGTGATTTTTGAGAACCCCTTTTTGAGGAGCTGTGGATGAAAACGATCGGACTACTGGGGGGAATGAGCTGGGAGTCGACCCTCCTCTATTACCAATTGCTTAATGAGGGGGTGCGGGAACGACTTGGGGGGTTGCATTCTGCCGAGTTGTTGCTGCATAGCGTCGATTTTGCAGAGATTGAGCAACTTCAGGTTCAGGGGCGCTGGCAACAGGCGGGAGAGAAACTGGCTGGTGCTGCCGTTGGCCTGGAGCAAGCCGGCGCCGGGATGATTCTCCTCTGCACCAATTTAATGCACAAGGTTGCACCGTTGATAGAGTCGTCCATCACAGTTCCATTTCTCCATATCGCTGATGCGGCCGGTCGCGCAATCGCTGCTCAAAATTTTGAGACTGTTGCCCTGTTGGGAACCCGCTACACGATGGAAGAAGATTTCTACCGCCAGCGCCTCCGTGACAACTTTGGTCTGAACGTCCTTATTCCGGATAAAGAGGATCGTGAGATGATCCATCGGGTGATCTTTTCCGAACTCTGTCTCGGTCAGTTTACCCCTGAAGCGCGTCAAAAATATCTTGATGTTATCGAAACACTGCGAAGTCGGGGAGCGCAGGGAATTGTCCTCGGATGTACTGAAATCCCGTTGCTGATCGGGAAAGAAGACACCGACCTGCCGCTGTTTAATACGGCAGCACTGCATGTCGAAGATGCACTGGAGCACGCTTTTTCTGATCATGGATGAGCAGGTGATCGACAAGGAAGAATTGCGCGAGAAGATCCTTGCCTCTTTGCAGGATGATTACGAACTGCAGTTGCACGCGGCAAAGGCGGCTCATGCAGCGGCAACTCATGAAGAGTGTCTTCCCGATAATAAATATGCGACCCTCGGTCTCGAGGCATCGTATCTTGCGCAGGGGCAGGCGAACCGGGCACAGGAGATCCTGCGGGCACAGCAGCAGTTTCGTCAGATGGCATTCCCCACGTTCTCTGCTGATGCTCTCATTCGGGTGGCTGCGGTGGTGGAGTTGCTTGATGAGGAGGGGCAGAGGCGCCATGTTTTTATTGCTCCAACTGCAGGCGGATTGGAGGTGAATATTGCCATGGTCCGTGTGATGGTGATCACTCCGGCATCACCGCTGGGGCGGGAACTGATTGGGAAACGGTGTGGTGATCTGGTTCAGCTTGCGACAGATGTGGTGCGTGAGTACGAAATTGAGGCCGTTTACTGACCGGTTGGGGGATTGACGATCATAACTTTTTGAGTGTCATATTCAACAACCTGTCCCGTTTTGATCTTGCAGCGTTTCCGTTTTTCGATCCGACCGTCAACCGTGACTTCCCCAGCGGCAATCACCATTTTTGCAATTCCACCGCTCGGACTCATCCCCGTCAGCTTCAATAGACTGTTCAGCTCAACAAACTCGCGGCCATCCAGATCAAACTCTTCCATCACCTTTTCCTTTGTTGCCGTTTGCGGCGTCTTTCCTTGATTGCGACCCAGACGGCATGCCGGTAGCCCCCTTTTCCGGGTCTTTCGCAGCGAACCGCAAAGCCACCGTCAGCAAGACGCTGTTCAAATCCTCTGTCTGGATTTTCCCCCCAGACAGCAAAGATGCCCCCCGCACCAAGGGCGTTACTGGTCCGTTCTATTGCGTGCCGACCGTAAACCGGATCGTCCAACGGATTGGTCTGAGGGCCTGGACCACGGTAAAGGTCGAGGATAATCGCATCAAAATGTTCTTTGGGGGCCTGTCTGATCAATTCTGCAACATCGGCAATTGTGACTGTCACCCGGGGATCATTTGCGGCACCGGCAGTGAGTTCTGCGAGCGGACCGCAGCACCACTCATGTATCTTTGAGTTAAGCTCGGCGACGATCACTTCTGCTGTTTCCGGCAGAGAGTCGAGAACCGAACGCAGGGTAATCCCCATACCGAGGCCACCAACCAGAACCCGCGGGGCCGGATGCTTTTCAAGGTTCCTGCAACCCAGGTGTCCCAGGGCAATCTCAGAGCGCTGTGCTTTACTGTTCATCAAAATCTGCGCGCCGACGGTGATAAGGAAATCATCCTTCCCCCGTTTTCGAAGCTCAAGAATCCCCTCATCATCAGTTATAAATCGATCAAGAACCTGCCACGGCACAGCCATCGTGTTATTCCATTCGTTATCAGTTTGACAAAAAATCCAGGGGAGCTTCGATCGCTCTCATCATGTTGGAGCTATAACATCGATTTCTCATGTGGGCAATATTTATCGGCCATATCGCTTTTACGGCAAAATAAAAGCTCCATTTTTGATCCTGTTTCCAGTAAACTCTCTTCTCCCGATCTGGGATACAGAATAGCCGTAAATATGAAGGATTCAAAAAGATGATTATCGGATTTGCTGGAAAAGCGGCTTCGGGAAAGACAACCGCCGCACGTTATATACAGGCGCAACTCGATTGTAAAATCGTTATCCTGCCCATGGCGCAGATGCTGCGTCAGGAAGTCGAGGATTTTATCCGTGCTGTCGATGGCGATGATCATATTCCGCTGATTTATGGGGATCAGGACGATAAAATAAAAATTTTCTTTATTGATGAACAACGGGCCGTTGAGCAGTGTCCCCAGTGGCGCGGGTTTGTCGCCGATCATCACGATATTCAGGATCATCCGGGACAGACAGCGGTAAGTGTTCGGCGGATACTGCAATGGTGGGGGACCGAGTACCGTCGTGCCCAGGATCACGATTACTGGACCAAAGCGTGGGAACGGAAATTATCGGGCTACGATCTGACGACGACCCATATCTTGGTCGATGATGTCCGTTTTATCAACGAGTTGAATACACTCAAGAAACATGGTGGTACTTTTATTAAAATTGATCGTCCCGGCTTTAACGGTGCCAATAACCATAGTAGCGAGAACTCGTTGGATAGTTTCGACGACTGGAATCTGGTGATCTGTAACGATGGCACGCTGGAGGAGTTTCAGCAACGGGTCATGGAGAAAGTGTTGCCGTTGCTGGAGACGTGATCTGAACTTTATTGAATGAAACAAAGCCTCACAGCCGACTCGCTGTGGGGCTTTGTTTTTTCAGGGGATACTATGTTTCTCCGCCCTCATCTGCCGGCTCATCAGATGGGGTAGACGCGGGCTCTGATGTCGGTGCTGGTGCTGGCGCAGTTGCTGGTGGAGGTGATGATTTCTTATCTTCTATTGTATTGACATAGCCTGCGCTGAATTGTGGTTTTTTCTGCAGGAAATCCCAGCCAATGGTCAGGGCAAAATCGGTGAACAGGTATCCTGCGCTGATATCGATTCCGAATTTGTTCCCTGCCGCAAACGGGTAAAAGTCGACACCTGCACCAACGATAGCGGTATCTTCTTCGTTGTCCGATATGACTTTTGCCGTTACTCCCAAATTACCGAGAGACGCTCCCAGGGTGTAGGACAGGCCGAAAAAACCACCGACTCCGGCTTGAGCTTGAGCAACCAGTCCAAAGAGTAGCACTCCAACGATTAAAAGTTGTTTCACCATTTCTTCCTCCCTCTCATGGTAAGAAAATAGCCAATGTAAAACGTTACCTCCTTTTGGCGTAGAGTCAAATGGTGATGCCAAATTAATTCATTTATTTATTGAAAAATGTCGATTAGTTATGGTTCAGTCAATGGTCATCGGTTTTATCTGTCGTTATTTTTTTGGGAGAAAATTATGTCACGTAAATCTATCCGTATTATCGGAGTTCCTATCGACCTGGGCCAGAATCAGCGTGGGGTTGATATGGGGCCGAGTGCGATCCGCTATGCCGGTTTGTCGGCAAAGTTAAAAGCATTGGGGTATGAGTTGCACGATGGCGGGAATATCTATGTTCCGGTACGCGACTCCTTGACGGGGGAGGGTCACAACGACTTTCTTGGTGCTGTGCAGCAGGTGTGTCAGGAAACCTATGAAGCTGCCGCCAAAGCTGTCGCTGCCGGGGAAATCCCGCTGTTTCTTGGTGGGGATCACTCTCTGTCAATCGGGACAATCGGTGGTGTGACAACACAGGAGCCGGTCGGGGTGATCTGGGTTGATGCTCACGGTGATTCCAATACTCCTGAAACTTCCCCATCGGGCAATATCCACGGAATGCCTGTCGCGACTCTGCTGGGTGATGGTTATCCTGAACTGGTGAATATCGGTCGACCGGGGGCAAAGATTGCCGCTGAAGACGTGGTGATGATCGGGATTCGGGACCTTGATGGTCAGGAACGCAGCTGGCTGAAAAAACATGGCGTGCGGGTTTATACCATGCGTGATCTCGATGAGCGGGGGATGGGAGAGGTGATGCGTGAAGCTCTCGATTATCTGGGAAAACACAAGCGGCTTCACGTCAGTATTGACATGGATGCCCTTGATCCCAATATTGCTCCCGGGGTTGGAACCCCATCGGCAGGCGGCGTGAGTTGTCGGGAAGCTCAATTGTTAATGGAAATTGTCGCCGACACGGGCAAGCTGGCATCGGCCGATATCGTCGAAATTAATCCGATTCTCGATCTCCAGAACCGTACCGCAAAGATGGCGGTCGGATTGGCGACGTCACTGTTCGGCAAAAGTATCTTTTAGGTCTTCTCTTCAGTGCCTCTGTGGTGAAGATCATTTTACTCCAGAGGCACTTCTGTTTTTTTCAATACCGTTTTTAGTGCAAACGAAGATTGAACCCGTAAAACTCCCGGGATTCCAGTCAGGCGGTTGTGGATTCGCATGTAATCTTCGGTATCTCTGACAATAACCCGCAGCAGAAAATCGCTGTCTCCCGACATCAGATAACACTCCATGACCTCTTTAACCTGCCCGATCTCCTGTTCAAAATGTTGTAGCTTTTCCTGCTGCTGCCCCTCCAGTGTCACCCGGACGAAGACATTGCCCGGTTTGCCGATGGCTGTCTGATCGACCAGCATGACGTAGCGCTCAATGATACCCTTTTGCTCCAACAGCTTCACCCGGCGCAGGCACGCCGATTCAGATAAGCCGACCTTGGTTGCAAGCTGGACATAGCTCAGTCGTCCATCTTTTTGTAAAGATGACAGAATTCTTTGATCAATTGAATCTATTTCATTTCTTCGTGGAATCCGTGACATTTTCAAATAGTAGCAATGGAATCTTTAAAATAACAGTTTTTTATTTTTGAATTTGCAGGAAAATGCCTTTTCGTTTTTGGTAAAATTATCGAATAAAGATGTGGATTTTGATTGTGGCTGCCAAATCGGGCGAAAGGAGAACGCAATGCTGGTTGGGATTCTTAAGGAAATCAAGGTTGAAGAGAATCGGGTGTGTATGACTCCTGCAGGAGTTGAGGTCATGGTTGGTCAGGGTCATCAGGTTCTGGTTGAAACCGGTGCAGGGATCGGTAGCGGTTTCAGTGATGCCGATTATCAGAATGCCGGTGCCGAAATTTCCCCCTCTGCCGCTGATGTTTATGCCCGTTCCGAGATGGTGATGCACGTCAAGGAGCCGCAGCCGAATGAGTTTCCAATGATTCGTGAAGGGCAGATTGTTTTCACCTATTTCCACTTTGCTGCCGGAGAAGAGTTGACCCGAGCAATGATTGAGCGGAAAGCGGTCTGTGTCACCTATGAGACGATCACCAATCCTGACGGTTCTCTGCCGCTCCTGACCCCGATGAGTGAAGTTGCCGGACGGATGGCAGCGCAGGAAGGGGCAAAATACCTTGAGCGGGCCCAGGGGGGACGCGGTATCCTGATGGGAGGTGTCCCCGGAGTTGCTCCAGCGACGGTTGTTGTTATCGGCGGCGGTGTCGTTGGAACCCATGCGGCACAGATGGCGTGCGGGCTTGGCGCAAAGGTTTACCTCCTTGATATGGATCTTGACCGGTTGCGGCACCTGTCCGAGACAATGCCGAAAAACTGTTTCCCATTGATGTCCTCCCCCGCAACGGTTCGTGATCTGGTCAAAGAAGCCGACGTGGTGATCGGTGCAGTGCTGGTTCACGGTGCGAAAGCACCGAAGCTGGTGACCCGTGAAATGCTTAAGACGATGAAGCCCGGGGCTGTTCTGGTTGATGTTGCCATCGATCAGGGAGGGTGTTTTGAAACATCGAAAGCGACAACCCATACCGATCCGATTTATAAGGTTGATGGGGTGGTCCATTACTGCGTCGCCAATATGCCGGGGGCTGTCCCATTGACCTCGACAATGGCGTTGACCAATGCCACTCTCCCTTATGCCGTACAATTGGCAAATAAGGGGTGGAAGCAGGCGGCTCTGGATGATGCCGGGATTCGGGATGGGCTGAATGTTGTTGCCGGAAAGGTGTGTTATGCCGGAGTTGCTGAAGCCTTTGGTTTGAGTTATGTCCCGGTTGAAGAGGTCTTAAAATAGGATCCAACAATCACTCGCAATTTTTTACAAGGCTGCCCATCTCGGGCAGCCTTTTTTGTTGAAAGGATAAATAAAAATCTCTAATATTTGCTCCTTGTAATTATTTAAATTTTAATATATA
>CAZQFI010000279.1:0-1538 GCA_964592545.1 uncultured Geobacteraceae bacterium | reverse complement strand
GGTTTTAAATGTGGCATCGTCGGGTTGCCGAATGTTGGTAAATCGACAATTTTTAATGCAATTACCTCTGCCGGAGCCGAATCGGCGAATTATCCCTTCTGTACGATTGAGCCGAACGTCGGTGTGGTTGCGATGCCCGATAAACGCCTTGATGCTCTGGCTGCGATTGTCAAGCCGCAGGCCGTTCTCCCGACCAGTATGGAATTTGTCGATATTGCCGGGCTGGTCAGTGGTGCCAGCAGGGGCGAAGGGCTGGGAAATAAATTCCTCGGTCACATCCGTCAGGTTGACGCCATCGCCAATATTGTCCGCTGCTTCGAAGATGAAAATGTTGTCCATGTTGATGGCAGCGTCGATCCGCTGCGCGATATCGAAGTGATTCAGACCGAGTTGAACCTTGCCGATCTTGATACCGTCGAAAAACGGATTCAGCGCAGCCGCAAACAGGCGAAAAGCGGTGATAAACAGTTACAGGCCGAAGTTGCGATCCTTGAGCGGGTTGAAGCTGCGCTGAATGATGGTATTCCGGCGCGGGCGGTTGATCTGACCGCTGACGAACAGAAGATGATCGCTGAGCTCTGTCTGATCACGATTAAGCCGGTGCTCTATGTTGCCAATGTTGCCGAAGATGATCTGGAGGGGACTCATCCGTTTGTCCAGAAGGTTCGCGACCATGCCGAAGCTGAAGGGGCTGAGATGGTCACCATCTGCGGTAAAATTGAGTCGGAGATTGCCGAACTCGATGGCGATGAAAAACTCGAATTTCTGCACGATATGGGACTTGCCGAGTCGGGTCTTGATCGGATGATCCATGCCGGTTACAAACTGCTGGGGCTGATCACCTATTTTACTGCCGGTGAGAAGGAAGTACGCGCCTGGACGGTTCCCGACGGGGCGCTGGCCCCGCAAGCTGCCGGGGTTATCCATACCGACTTTGAAAAGGGGTTTATCCGCGCGGAAGTGATCGCCTACGACGATTTTATCAACTCGGGTGGTGAAGCGGGCGCGAAAGAAAAAGGATTGCTGCGGCTCGAAGGGAAAGATTATCGGGTTGTTGACGGAGATGTTATGCATTTCCGCTTTAACGTCTAAAATCCTTGAACCATATTGGTGGTTGTGCTAAAAGCTATTGTTTCGTCAAAAGCCGTTGGGGCCTTTGACATATCCTTGTTCCGGGTTAGTGTCCGGGGCTGTCAATCCTAGAGGAGTACACTGATGAGAAATTATGAATCACTCTACATCGTCCATCCCGATGTTGTCGGCGATGAGCTGACGGCTATTGTGGAGAAGTTCCAGAAGGTTCTCACCGATCACGCGGTCGAGATCTACAAGCTGGACAACTGGGGCACCCGTAAACTTGCTTATCCCATCCAAAAGGTTGAGCGCGGCTGCTACATCCAAACCCTGTTTACTGCGGCGCCTGAAGTAATTGCTGAATTTGAACGGCGTTTGCGGCTTGATGAAAAAATCTTGCGTTTCCTGACGGTGCGGCTTGATGAAGAGTTCCCCGAGATTGTCGAAGAGGAACCGGTCGAAGA
>CAZQFI010000278.1:0-3941 GCA_964592545.1 uncultured Geobacteraceae bacterium | reverse complement strand
TGAAATCAAGGGGAGCGAAAACATCCATTTTGGCCGGGTGGAGGTGAGGCATAAAAATATCGGCGCAAGACAGTTTACCGGTTTGAATCTGGCCGATATTTCCGAATATGAAGCTGATCGCTTTATGGATATCTACCAGACTGTCCGCAGCCGGAAAAAACTCGAAATGGCCGGAATCACTGAAATCGTTGATGGATTTGTCAATGCTTTCAACAGTCAAAGTGATGCTTTTATGGCGATCGCGCCACTCCGTTCCATGGATGAGTACACCTATACCCATTCAACCAACATCTGCATGCTCAATCTGGCCCAGGCAAAGGTGCTGGGAATTGAGGGGCAGCTTCTCAACGATATCGGTATTGCCGCCATGCTTCATGACGTTGGGAAAATGTTCATCTCCCCTGACATCCTCTCCAAAACGGGGCGCCTGACCGAAGAGGAATGGCAGGTGATGCAGCAGCACCCGCGCCTGGGAGCCGAATACCTGCTCAGCACCCCGGGTGTCCCCCGCCTCGCCGTAGTCACCGCATACGAACACCACATGCGCTACGACGGTCAGGGTTATCCCAAAAGAAAACGGTCGTGGAAGCAGCACATCTGTTCTTATATGACTGCAATCTCAGATACCTACGATGCAATGAGGACCCACCGTGCCTACGAGGAATCACTTGACATCGATCAGATCATCTCGGTCATGCTGGAACTTGCGGGAAACAAGCTTCACCCCCAGCTCACCTACAGCTTCCTGCAGGTGATCAGCGACCTCGACAAACCGGGAGCACCGAGCAACTATTCGACGTTGTAGAATCAGCCCTCCAGATGCTATACACGGCAACACATCAGAACTGCCAAAAGACACAAGGATTGAAATATGAGCGAAGACACAAAAAAAATTATCTATTCGATGATGCGGGTAAGCAAAAGTTACAACAAACAGCCGATCATCAAGGATATTTCCCTCTCCTATTTTTACGGTGCCAAAATCGGCGTCCTCGGGCTGAACGGCTCGGGCAAATCGACGCTGCTGCGAATCATGGCCGGGGTTGACAAGGAATTTAACGGTGAAGCGGTCTTGTCCGACGGCTACAGCGTCGGCTACCTGGAACAGGAGCCACAACTTGATGATGAAAAAACGGTGCGGGAAGTCGTCAAGGAAGGGGTTCAGGAGATTGTCGATCTCCTTGCGGAGTTTGAAGAGATCAATAACGCTTTCGCCGATCCCGATTGTGATATGGATCAACTCCTTGCCCGGCAGGCCGAAGTACAGGATAAACTCGATGCTGCCGATGCCTGGGAGCTCGATTCCCGACTGGAGTTGGCCGAAGAGGCGCTGCGCTGTCCGCCACCCGAAACCCGGATCAAAGTGCTTTCCGGTGGGGAAAAACGGCGTGTCGCCCTGTGTCGTCTGCTGTTACAAAAACCTGACATCCTTCTGCTCGATGAGCCAACCAACCACCTTGATGCCGAAACCGTCGCGTGGCTGGAGCAGCACCTGCAGCGCTATCCCGGCACCGTCATTGCCGTCACCCACGACCGTTATTTTCTCGATAATGTTGCCGGTTGGATCCTTGAACTCGACCGCGGCCACGGCATCCCGTGGAAAGGGAACTATTCGAGCTGGCTGGAACAGAAGCAGGAACGGCTGCGCAAAGAGGAAAAAAGTGAAAGCAAACGGCAGCAGACCTTGCAGCGTGAGTTGGAATGGATCCGCATGTCTCCCAAAGGGCGCCACGCCAAATCGCAGGCCCGGATCAAATCGTACGAGCAGCTCCTTGGCAATGCCGGCCTTGAGAAAGAGAAAACCCTCGAGCTTTATATCCCGCCCGGTCCCCGTCTCGGAGGCGTTGTTATCGAAGCCCAAGAGATCAGTAAAGGATTCGGCGACCGGCTGCTTATTGAAAACCTCAGTTTCAACCTCCCGGCGGGCGGTATTGTCGGAGTGATCGGCCCTAACGGTGCGGGAAAGTCGACTCTGTTCAATATGATGACAGGAAAAGAACACCCCGACAGCGGAACCTTCAAAGTCGGAGAAACAGTTCAACTCGGCTATGTCGATCAAAGTCGAACCCTCGACGGGGACAAGACCATCTGGGAGGAGGTCACCGGCGGACAGGAGATGATTCAGATCGGCGGCCAAACAGTTAATTCACGTGCCTACGTCGCCCGCTTCAACTTTTCGGGAAGTGACCAGCAAAAGAAAGTCGCGGTTCTCTCTGGAGGTGAACGTAACCGGGTCCATCTGGCAAAAATGCTCCGCGAAGAAGCCAATGTCCTTCTTTTAGACGAACCAACCAACGATCTCGATGTCAATACCCTGCGGGCCCTCGAAGAAGGGTTGGAAAATTTTGGCGGCTGTGCGGTCGTTATCAGCCACGACCGCTGGTTCCTCGATCGTATTGCGACCCACATTCTCGCGTTTGAGGGGGACTCTCAGGTTGTCTGGTTCGAAGGGAACTACTCAGAGTACGAGGCCGATAAAAAGCGCCGGTTGGGAAAAAGCGCCGACCAGCCCCATCGGATCAGATATCGTTCATTGACACGACAATAACAGAAAGAATGCCACTATCTGGGGCAACCCCATAAATATTTTTTGACAATCTGGTCAAATAGAGAAAAGCCCTTCTCATCAGGTTGCTTCATCGCATCCAGACTTTGCTGCAACCTGTTGACCAGATCGGGGTCGGTGTTTTTGTTCAGCGCTAGGTAAAGAACAGGATTTTTCAACATATAGACGGTTTCGTAATTGCCGGGATTCATCCCCAGCTTGACCATCAGATACTGAACTGTCTGGATATTAAAGACAAACATATCAATCCGGTCAGCCTGGAGTTTACGGATATTCTGTTCCGGCATCGCCAGACGTTCCAGCTGAGACAGTGGAACGCCGGCCTTGATGAAGAGCTGTTCCGGCGCCCCATCCCTTACGGTTCCAATCCGGTATTTTTTGAAATCGGCCATCGAGTTAATTTTGATATGGCGGTCTTTTTTGGCGATAACTCCGATGGTCACATCCACAAGCGGTCCGACCCAACGAAAGAGATCCTCGCGCTCCTCGGTTCTCGCCATACTGAAGAGGGCTGTTCCGGGGTAATATTTAATATCGTGATAAGCTCTGGCCCAGGGATAGAGCTGAATCCCCCCCTGCTTCATGGCAATATCAGACTGTTTGAAGATATGTCTGACGATATCGGTCGAGATCCCGGTAATCTCGCCATTTTCGCTGTAATTAAACGGCGGGAGATCCTCGGTCATGACCAGAATCGAGGCTTTCTGAGCACATACCGGGCTGGTCAGAAAGGTAAGAATAAGTAATAAGTAGATAATTTTTCGCATCAATTCTTTCCTCGAAAAAGTCAGGACTGTCTGAAAATCAATTCTAACAAACAAACAACAAAAAACAACTACCCGTCAAGAGCCTGACGCACAGCACGGGAAAAGTCCCCCACAGTAAAAGGCTTCTGTAGCAGTTGACTGATTGTTCCATCAGCGATGACCTGTGGATCAAGCAAATCGGTATTCCCACTGTAAAGGACGATCGGAATTTCAGGTTTCTGCTGTTTTAATCCTCTGGCAAGATCCACACCGGTCATTTCAGGCATCGTCAGGTCGGTGATCAACAGATCGATATCATCGGCCTCGCGCAATAACTGTAAAGCCTGTTTTGGATCAAAACAAATACTGACGCGATAACCCAAAGATTCCAGCATATCCCGCCCCATCTCGGCAACAATCTGCTCATCATCAACCAGCAACAGATGTTCGTGTCCCGGCAGGCGTTTTTTATCACCGGCCTGCTTGATTTTTTTTCTTTCAACCGCCTGAACCTGCGGGAAATAGAGGGTAAAACAGGTCCCCTGTTCAACCTCGGGTTCCAGAACAATTTTCCCACCGTGAGCCTGGACTATCCCGTGGACAACCGCCAGTCCCATCCCGGTTCCCTT
>CAZQFI010000277.1:0-3627 GCA_964592545.1 uncultured Geobacteraceae bacterium | reverse complement strand
GTCTTTCAATCCGAAACACATTCTCGGAATCAAGGATCTGACAGCCGAGGAGATTACTTTTATCCTTGAGACTGCCGACAGCTTCAAAGAGATCAATACCCGGAATATCAAGAAGGTTCCAACCCTGCGGGGGAAAACTGTCGTCAATCTGTTCTTTGAGGCAAGCACCCGAACCCGGACGTCCTTTGAAATTGCCGGTAAACGCCTCTCTGCCGATACCGTCAATATCAGTGCTTCATCGTCGTCGGTGGTCAAAGGTGAAACCCTTGAGGATACCGCACAGAACATCGAAGCGATGCACCCCGATATTATCGTCATGCGCCACAGTGCTTCGGGAGCATGCGACTATCTGGCCGAACGGTTGAACTGTTCGGTCATCAATGCCGGTGACGGAACCCATGAGCACCCCAGCCAGGCCCTTCTGGATGCTTTTACCATGCGTCAGCACAAAGGAAAAATTGCCGGACTGACTGTCGCAATTGCCGGGGATGTTGCCCATAGTCGTGTTGTCCGCTCCAACATTTATTGCCTGAACAAACTCGGCGCAAAAGTGAAGATTGCCGGACCGCGTACCATGCTGCCTCCCGGTCTTGAACAGCTTGGCTGTGAAGTCTACAGTAACCTTGAAGATGCGATAACCGATGCCGACTGTATCATGATGTTACGAATTCAGCGCGAACGACAGGGAAAAACCCTGATCCCGTCATTACGTGAGTATTCGCGTTTTTTCGGGCTGAATGATGATAAGCTGAAACTCGCTAAACCCGATGCGATCGTCATGCACCCGGGTCCAATGAATCGGGGCGTGGAAATTTCCTCCTCGGTTGCTGACGGTCAGCAGAATGTTATCCTTGATCAGGTCGAAAACGGTGTCGCTGTCCGGATGGCACTTCTCTATCTGGTGGCCGGTGGCGAAAAACTTCAGGAAAACTGTTAATACTGAAAGGTGAGAATAACATGAAAATTCTGATCAAAAACGGTCGGGTCATTGACCCGGCAAACAACATAGATACGGTTCAGGATATTTTGATCGAAGATGGTCGTATTGCCCAACTTGCTGTGGGAATCGACACCAATGATGCTGAGGTTGTCGATGCTACAGGGCTGCTGGTCACCCCCGGATTGATTGACCTGCACACCCATCTGCGTGATCCGGGACTCGAATACAAAGAAGATATTATTTCAGGAACCCGCGCGGCAGCTGCCGGGGGAGTGACCTCTCTTGCCTGTATGCCCAACACCAGCCCCGTCAACGATACGCTGGCAATCACCAAATATATGGTTGATAAAGCAAAAGCAGAGGGGAGTGCCAACGTTTTCCCGATTGCCAGCATCAGTAAGGGGATGAAGGGTGAAACTCTGACCGAGATGGGCGAATTGAAAGCTGCCGGCTGTGTCGGTTTTTCCGACGATGGTCTTCCTGTCCGCAGCGGTGAATTGATGCGCCGGGCATTTGAATATGCCGATACCTTTGACGCCCCGATCATTTCACATGCCGAAGACCTGTCTCTTGTCGGTGATGGTGTGATGAATGATGGTCCTGTTGCAACCGAGCTCGGGCTGAAGGGGATTCCATGGGTTGCTGAAGATGCAGCAACCGCCCGGGAGATCATGCTCGCCGAATTTACCGGCGGTCGACTTCACATGTGTCACGTTTCGACAAAAGGGAGCATCGATCTGGTGCGTCAGGCAAAGGCACGCGGTGTCCGGGTGACCTGTGAAGTCACTCCGCACCATTTTACATTAACCGACGCCGCCGTGCGTGGTTATGACACCAATGCCAAAATGAATCCTCCATTGCGCAGTCAGGCTGATGTTGAAGCCGTTCTTGCCGGATTGGCCGATGGGACGGTCGACGCAATCGCGACCGATCATGCTCCACACCATTACGATGAAAAAAATGTCGAGTTTGCCATTGCAATGAATGGCATTATCGGCCTTGAATCGCTGCTGCCGTTGTCATTAAAACTGGTCGATGATGGCGTTATTGACCTCAACAAAGCGATATCATTAATGACAGATCAACCGGCAAAGATCATCAATATCGATCGGGGCACTTTGACCGTCGGTGCCATTGCCGATATCGCCGTGATTGATCCACAACTTGAGTGGACTTTTACCGCAGAAAGTCTTCATTCAAAAAGTAAAAACAGTCCGTTTATCGGCTGGTCAATGAGGGGAGCAGCGGTAAAAACCCTGCTCGCTGGAAAAGTTGTCTTTTCCAGATAATACACTGCATTAGATTAGATATTTAAAGTACTCCTTTAAGAAATAGGATGGTCGATGAAAGCAGTTTTAGCACTTGCTGATGGCAAGTATTTTATTGGGAAGGCGCTCGGAGCAATCGGTGAAGTGACGGGTGAAGTTGTTTTTAACACCAGTATGACCGGTTACCAGGAGATCCTTACCGATCCGTCATATCACGGTGAAATCGTCACCATGACCTACCCGCAGATTGGTAACTATGGCGTTAATCCTGAGGACGTCGAATCGGGTCGCCCCTTCCTGTCGGGATTTGTCGTTAAAGAGGCCTGTCCGTTTCCCAGCAACTTTCGCTCGGAAGTCAGTCTTGATACCTATTTGAAAGAGAACAATATCGTCAGTATCGAAGGAATTGATACCCGTGCTCTGGTGCGACATATCCGTACTGTTGGCGCACAGACAGGAATTATCTCTTCGATCGATCTTGAGCCCGAAAGTTTAATTGAAAAAGCTCGCAAGGCACCATCAATTGTCGGTTGTGATCTGGTCCGGCAGGTAACCTGTGACAAACCCTACCAGGCGATGGAGGGGCTGTGGTCACTGGGAGAGGGTTACGCAGATGCAAACGAAATTAAATCGACGTTCAAGGTCGTCGCATACGATTTTGGGATTAAACGTAATATCCTGCGCAACCTGACCTCATTAGGGTGTGATGTGACCGTTGTTCCGGCTTTGACGTCGGCAAAAGACGTTCTTGCCCTGAATCCCGACGGTGTTTTCCTCAGCAATGGTCCCGGCGATCCTGAACCCCTCGATTATGCCCAGCAGAATATTCGTGATTTAATCGGGAAAGTTCCCCTGTTTGGTATCTGCCTCGGTCACCAGTTACTGTCAATTGCTGCTGGAGGCAAAACATATAAACTCAAGTTCGGTCACCGGGGTGGCAATCAACCGGTTCTCGATTATAAACGTCAACAGGTCGAGATCACCTCACAGAACCATGGCTTTGCTGTCGATGAGAACAGTTTGAGCGATGACATCAAAGTGACCCACATCAACCTGAATGATAATACGGTCGAAGGGATTCAACTTCTGTCGGCTCCCGCATTTTCGGTTCAATATCACCCTGAAGCATCACCCGGACCCCACGATGCTCAGTACCTGTTTGAACGTTTTATCGATCTGATGAAGGACCATCAAAAGGGGGTCAGCAATGCCTAAACGGACAGACATCAAAAAAATTCTGATTATCGGCGCCGGGCCAATTGTTATCGGACAGGCGTGTGAATTTGATTATTCGGGGACCCAGGCGTGTAAAGCTCTGAAGGAAGAAGGGTATGAGGTTATCCTGCTCAATTCCAATCCGGCAACCATCATGACCGACCCCGACTTTGCCGACCGCACCTACATTGAGCCGGTCACTCC
>CAZQFI010000276.1:0-4342 GCA_964592545.1 uncultured Geobacteraceae bacterium | reverse complement strand
GATGTTTTTTCCCGGCACTATCAACCAGGGTTAAAACCTGTCGAGGGGCAGCATCACGACCAAAGCCGCAGATAAAATCACCCTCCGGGGTTGTCCGAAGTGGCCTCTCCCCAAGAAAAACCTGCTCTCCGGCATCAATGTGACCGCGTAAAAGTCCACTCTGGGAAACCTCCCCTTCAACATGTAAAGCCGCCGAAGCGGTCGCCGTCAATCCAAGGACGAGTAATGTGCTGAAGAGAAAAAGATATCGTTTCAAGAAATCCTCCATTATTTACTGCTGATGCTGAATTCAACCCGGCTCGCCGGGCCCTCCTCCGGAGGCTGATAGATATCGGTCTTTTTAAGGAACAGCCGTGGCTTAATCGTTTCATCTGCTGCGACCAGCGCACTCTGAACCGCCAACGCCCGCTTTTTAGCAAGGGCGACAAGCTGCTCTTCTCCCACCTGAATATTGGACAGCAGCAGTTTTTCCATTTCCTCAACCGGCAGCGTCTTCAACATCCCCACAAAGTTCCGGGGGCGGGGGAATTCGGCATCCTTATAAACACGCAGCAGAATATCCGGATATTCTTCGTCACTGACAACAATATCCTCCTTGTGCAACTCTGCAGCAGCAGGATCATCCATCTCCCGCCATTTCTCGGCAACCAGCATTTTACGGAACTGCTCCTGCCGATAACCTTCTGGATCAAGCTCGCGATCGACAAAACCGCTGATTTCCAGTGTCAGCGCCGGTCGCTTGGCAAGCATTTCTGCCAGAGAATGAAGTTTTTCCAGCTGTTCTTCATCAATTTTTGCGAGCCCACTGGCAAAACGGATACTGGTGAAATCTTCATCACCCCCCATTGCCGAGCTCAACAGCGAAAAGGGTGAGATAGCCGCTTTGACCAGTAAATTCTTGAGGACCGTCAGAATAACCCCGGCAGTGCTGAAATGGGGGTCATCCAGATCTCCCGACACCGGTAGATCGAGATGAATTTCGTCACTGCTGTCCTTTAATAGCGCGATCGCCAATGCCACAGGAAGGCTGGTCGCCTGATCACTTTCGACCGTCTCCCCAAGGGTGAACTGGTCGATCATCACTTTATTCGACGCCTTCAGTTTATTGTGTTCAATGTGGTAGTTAAGATCGAGGTAGAGCTTCCCCTTGTCGATAGCGTAACCAAGATAAGTTCCCGAATAAGGGGTGAGCGGTGTCAGATCGATATCTTTAAAACTGAAGTTCAGGTCGACAAACAAATCGGGACTCAACGGATTGATTTTCCCCTGAATCGTCAGAGGGGAATTGTTCTCCAGTTGTCCGCGCAAATCGACATCGGCCTGCATCTGTTCATCCGATGCCAATCCGGTCACCCGCCCACCAAGCTTGTACATTGTTGTGGAAAAGGTTGTCGGCAAATGGCGGTCGAGAAAAGAAATTGTCCCCCCCTGAAGAGTCAGCGCATCGATGCGGATATCGAGGGGTGCTTTGGTTGACGGTGTTTCCTGAGCAACAACCTTTTCCCCTTTTTTCGCTTCCGCCTCCTCTTTTATCTCTTCCTCAGACGATGAAGCTGTCAGGCTTGTCAGATTAACCCGACCCTCGGAGTTAATCAGAATATTTGTCCGGTAGTTACTTAACGTCACTTCCTTGATGTGAAGAGCAAAAGGATCAATTTTACCGTCAATGTCATCAAGGCTGAGACCGTCCCAGGTGAGCAACGCTCCGTCACCGATAGGATTGCGTAAATTGAAGTGGCTGATATTCATTTTGCCGGAAAAATCACCCGCAACTGTCTCACCGGTACGATTCAGATTAAGGGTGAGGGTCGAATAGAGCTTGCCGCTCTTCAGCTGGGCGTTGATCTCCTCCGGAATAAAGTTGTTAAAATTGCTCAGAGGCAGGGCGCTGATTCTGGTTTGGGCATGAACCTGCAGCGGCGTATGGATAACCGTTCCATCCACCGCGATGCTCCCCTTTTTTCCCATCTTTGCCACCAGAGAGAAAGGACTCTTTGTTGCGACCGGGTAGTTGAGATCCTCAACATGAATTTTGAGATCGGCGATATTAACCTGTGGTTTTCTGGCAAAGCGCAGGTCGGTCAGGTGAAGTTTAAACTGCTGCAAATCAAAACTGCTGACCGCGATATTCCATGGAGACGTTGCCTCCTGCTCTTCAGGAGTCGATACGTTTGTCAGGGTCGGTGGCTTACGCAACAGGCGGATTGGCGACAACTTGCCGTTGGCAAGTCTCGTTGCGCTGATTTCACCACCATCAAATTTGAGGGCTCCGAGGTTGATCTGCTGCTGGTGTAAATCGAAAGAAGCACCGCTCATACTGAAACGGCTCAAGGTAAAACCATCTTTTGTATCAAACACAACCCGCATATCGCGCAGGGTCAGCTCACCCTGCTGAACCCGGATGTTTTTATCCTGATCGTAGCTTATCAGCCCGGCCAGAGAGAGGAGTCCTTCGGCCGGAGCATTCAGGTACTGTTCCACGTAAGGGTAGTATGCCTTCAACGGCAGGTTGTCACCTCTGACCGAGATATTGGCTGTCAGCGGGACAATTGTGAAGTCTCCCCCGGTTTCAACTGTGACATTCCGGTCCGTTTGAAGTGTCAGAGACACGACTGTCTCCTGCTCCGGATGGGTAGAAAAGTGGTTCAGTTCAAGATTGATATTGCGAACCTCTTCACTGAAATGGCCGGGGACAGAATCATCCCGATAGTGAAACTGCCCATCGATCAGGGAAATCCTTTCGATCGTCAGGAGCGGCAACGCCGAAGCCGGCTCATTATCCGCCGGGACATCCGGTTCTTCAGCCGGTTCGCCCTTCTCTCCCAGCAGCTGCTGAAAATTCCACTCCCCGGTGCTGTCACGGTCAATGTAAAGCTGCGGTTCACGAAGTTCCAGACTCGTCAGGCTGAAGTCATTCTGAAAGAGCTTTGCCCGGTCCAAGTCAACCGAAAGCAGCGGCAAAGAGAACAACTTTTCACCGTTCAATTCACGAATATCGAGGTCAGCCAGGGCCAGACGCCCGCTGATCTGCAATTGCGGTTTCCTGGTTTTTGAAACGCGATAAGACAGATCAACATCGCAATCGAGCAACCCGTGGCTGACGTCAACGGGGAGAGGAACCGGCGAATGGTATGCATAATGGGCCAGATCAATATTATGCAGAGTGAGATAGAGGCTTGTTTCAAGAGAGTCATGGAACGGCTTCAACTTCCCGCTGGCCTGAATTTCAGAGCCATTTAGCTGAAGAGAGAGCGCAGGTTCAACGTATTTGTCGACCAGGTAGGGGATATTGCCAATAAATGGGATACTTAAAGCAAGTTTCTGAATCTTGTGCTGAGGCTCTTCTCCCAATGTCTTGTCGGTGAAATCGATACTTCCATCCGTCAGAACAAGGTTGTTCAACGAAAAATAAAAGGAATCCGTGCTTTTCTCTGCACCCGAGTCTGCCTCACCGCCCCCAAGCTGCATAAAATCGGAGAAATTAAACAGCTGCTTCCCCAGCAGTTCGATATTAAAATAGGGATGATTCAGTTCAACCCGGTCAAGGATGAGGGCCTGTTTGATAATCGATTTGATACTGGCGGAAACGATCAGCTGGTTGAACGTGACAAAGGGCTTGTCACTGTGCTGCTCGGTCAGCGTTGTCCCGTCAAGTTCCAGGGTCAACGTAAAAGGGTTGAAGAATGCTTTTTCAATCGTTAAGGTACGGCTGGTGTTTTCAGCAATCCAGTGGCTCCCCTGCTTTTTGACCTGCCATGGAACAATCAGCATGGTCGACAGCAGCAGAGCAAAAATAACAGCCGTAGAAATAAGGGTAATTTTTAACCAACGTGACATAATCATTCTCTCCATAGCAGCCTTGTCTGACCGATTATAGCAGGGTTGTTTTCAGGAAAGTATAACGATATCAGTTTCCTTTTAAAAAAAGACAGGGTCATTTTATGTTTGAGGCTAAAATTTATCAAAATCGGCGTAAAAAACTCTCCGAACAGGTTGGGCAGGGGCTGATTCTCCTGCTGGGGAATGTCGACTCCCCTTTGAACTCCGCAGATAATTGTTACCGCTTCCGACAGGACAGTTCCTTTCTCTATTTCTGTGGGCTGGATCACCCCGGTCTGGCGATGCTGCTGGATACCGATACCGGGGAAGAGATGCTGTTCGGACATCAGCAGAGTCTTGAGGATGTCATCTGGAGTGGCGTGACTCCGACACTGCTCGAACAGGCAGAACGGGTAGGAATTCCGGAGGCAGAATCAATTGACCTGCTGGCAGACAAACTGACTGCCGCGACCTCAGCGGGGAGAACAGTCCACTCCCTTCCGACCTGCCGGGCCGAAAATAA
>CAZQFI010000275.1:0-3811 GCA_964592545.1 uncultured Geobacteraceae bacterium | reverse complement strand
TATAAGGATGTCGATGAATTCATCAACTCGGGGTGGGAATTTGGAGGTCAGACCTCAGTTGCTGCCAAGTATGGCGATGATGGCGGGGCTTTTGCCGGAGCGATATCGGTCTCCCCCGGGATTTGGTTGTACCAATTAACGGGAGACGGGATTGCAGTGGAGTTTACCGGTAAGGGAACCAAATATTATAAAGATGATGACTTGAATTAAACTGACTTTTTGGGGAACAGAAGCCCGGCAATCTTGCCGGGCTTTTTATTTGCCGAAAATGGATATTTCTGTGTCCAAATATTGACACATTATAAAAAATATATTATTGTCTGCTCATCTTTTGTTTGTGTGTCAAAATTTTTACTCGAAAAGAACCAAACCAGTTGAAATGGATATTGTGATATATGGCTGTTAAAAGTGGATTCGGGGGGATGATCGGGCGGTCGCCGCAGATGCTGGAGCTGTTTGAGCTGATCTCCTGTGTCGCAGAAGATGGCGAGAGTACCGTCCTGATTCAGGGACAGAGTGGTACCGGTAAAGAACTGATTGCCCGGGCGATTCATGAAAACAGTGAACGCAAGTCTTCCCATTTTGTACCGGTCAACTGTGCAGCTATTCCCGACGAGTTGCTTGAGAGTGAGTTGTTTGGCTACGTCAAAGGGGCTTTTACCGGAGCCCAGCAATCCAAGATCGGCCGGGTTCAGTTTGCCGATGGTGGGACGTTGTTCCTCGATGAAATCGGCGATATGAAACCGAACCTGCAGGCGAAGCTGTTGCGGGTGTTGCAGGAGCGGGAGGTTGAGCAGGTCGGGGGGGTTCGACCGATTAAGGTCGATGTTCGGATTATTGCGGCGACGCATCAAAATCTTGAAGAGCTGGTCGCTGCGGGAAGATTCAGGGAAGATCTTTACTACCGGCTTGCGGTGATTCCTCTGGCTGCTCCACCTCTGTGTGAGCGCAAAGACGATATTGTTCTGCTGATTGAAAACTTTATTGACCGTTTCAGCCGGCGCAAGACCGATCGTCGGACAACGATCGATCCCATTGCCATGAAAAGTTTGCAGGCATATCCGTGGCCGGGCAATGTCCGTGAATTGGAGAACCTGATTCAGCGGCTGGTTATTCTGCATCGGGGAAAACGGATCACTCTCAAAGAACTCCCGGAAAAATATTGCTGTATCGATCTTCAGGAAGAGGTTGAAGAGCCTGCCGTGGAGAACTCTGCTCCTTCAGGAATATCGACGGCTCCTCCCGAAGCGACCTGGTCGGATGAGGGACTCGACTTCAACGGGCTGATCAGCGACTTCGAGGATAAATTGATTCTGCAGGCGTTGAATCGGACCGGGGGGAATAAAAAAGAGGCGGCAAAAATGCTTAATCTGAAACGGACGACGTTGATTGAGAAAATAAAAAAGAAGAATTTGCCGGTTTAGGTTTCTAGCTGGCTTTCTGAAAATGGCGGCTGACTTTGTCCTGAATTTCGTCGCCGCTGGCCGGGGTGACCAGAATATCTTTTGCCCCATATTTTACCGCTCGCAAGACGGCCGAGCGGGTCCATTCCGGTCCGGCAAAAATGATCGGCGGCAATGGGCGTCCTGCCGATTGCAATTTGATGGCTGAAGCAAAGCCTTTATCACCCACCTGAGCCATAACCAGCAGAATCCCGAGAATTTTATGCTGCTGGAATAATTCCTTGACCTCGTCCTGAAATGTAAGACTCCGACTTTCATAATTGGCAGACGAGAGAATTTCGACAAACGGCTCGGCATCGGTCGGTTGATCGCTGATAACCAGAACAAGTGGTGCCCCGGTTGGTTCAGGAAGGGTTTGAGCCGCTGAACCTGCTGCTGGTGGTGCTGGTGCAGTTGTCGTCGGACGTCCCTGGGAGTCAGAACTAGTGGTTGTTTCCCCCGCGGTTGTTGTCGCTTCTGCAACCGGGGACGTTTCGTTGGTCGCTGGTGGTGGACCGCCCCATTCGCCGGGAGCCGGTTGATTGGCGTCTCCGGGGGCTGCTGTTCCGGCTGCTGTTGTCGTAGAACCGCCGGTAGATGCTTGAGCAACCTCTGCGGGAGCATCATCAAGGTCAAAAACTTCGGCCGGGAAAATCAGCAGGATCCGGTGAAGCTCGTGTCCCTCAAGATGGATGGCAAAGGATGCCAGGTAATATTTTCCATCGGGGAAGGGCTGATCTGAGGCGACATCAACCTTGGTCGGGACAACTGTCTCCGCTTCGGTTTTGATAAAGCGGATCTGGTGCGGATAGCGATCCAGGAATGTCTGGGTCAGGCTGCCGGAGAGGATGTTGGCAATTTCTCCAAAGGCATCTTCAATTTCCCCCTCCAGAACTCCGCTGCTTTTCTGTTCCTCAATCTGATCTTCGGGGAGCATGATCAGGGTTCCGCCAAGGACAACAGCGTCGGGAATCTGCACGACCATGAAGCCCAATCCTTCACGATCACCCGTGACTTTCATGTGGGTCAGAACCGATTTGTCAATGCAGTGGTCGGAAAAAAAGTCTGCCTTGGTCGTCATGACCAGCTGAATATCATCACACTGCAACGGTTGCCCGAGGAGAGCTCCGATTTCCTCTCCAACTGTCCCGATCGTGGCATTGAAAACGACATCAGCCAGTTTTTTTGCATCGGCAAACGGTGGTCTTGCCGGCGCTGGAGGTTCTGGCTCGACTGGGGGCTCAGTGACGGCAGGAGTCTCCGCTGCAGATTGAGGTTCTGCTGCTGTCGGAGCGGGAGCGGGGGCTTCGGTCGGTTCCGGTTTGACTTCTTCAGCGGCCGGATCAGCCGGGGCCTCTTCGAGTTCGAAAATGAAGGCGGGAACGACAAATTCAAGAGGGCCGAGATCCTTATCGCCAACGTTCATATGACAGCTGGCAACGTAGTAGTTTCCCGGTGGAAACGGTTCATTGCTGGCAGCATCTATTTTTGTCGGAACGAGCTCTTCAACCGTTTTTTTGATAAAACGGAGATTCTTCTTGTACTTATCGACAAAGGCCTGGGTGAATACCCCGGCAATGATATTGGCAACTTCACCATAAGCGTCATCAAGTTCCCCATCGAGCTTTTCACTCTGGGCGCTCTCTTCGATGACATCTTCGGGGAGCATGATCAACGTTCCGCCCAGGATGGCGGCTGCCGACATGCGGGTCAGCAGGAAACAGTCGCCCTGCTGATCACCTTCAACGACCATGCGAGTTAACGCGGTTTTGTGGCGATCAAGGTTGCTGAACAGATTGTCTTTGGAGGTGAGGTTGAGTTGAACGTCGGAACAGACCAGCTCCTGACCCAGCAGCGCACCGATCTCTCCAGCCAGGTTTTCTACGCCTGCCTTACAGACGACATCAATGATAGCCCGCTGGTCCAAAGTCGCTCCAATTAAGCAGAAGAGTTAACCGAGATTATATTTGATCTCGATGAAAAACTGTCCCGATTCGATACTGAAAGGGATGATGACCCGATTACTTTTTGTCGGTGATGCAATTGTGTACGATTTGCCCGATATCGTCGTCGGAATTGCAAGTTGCAGATCGATATCTTCGGCAGCAAATCGTTCCTTCAAACCACCGGCAACCATGTTGGCAATCTCTCCCATAGTATCTTTGACATCGGCATCGACCTCATCAAGTTCCATCCCCAGCATCGCGCCGGTTATTGACAGGCCGACCGTTTCAGGGCAGTGGATACTGAGCATTGCCGAAAAATCACCTGTCAGTCCGATCATTGCCGAGATATGACAGCCGATCGCCTGTTTCCCTTCTGACAGGGGATCACAGGGAGAGATCTCCATAAAAATCATGGTGTTAAAT
>CAZQFI010000274.1:0-6369 GCA_964592545.1 uncultured Geobacteraceae bacterium | reverse complement strand
AGGTTGGGATTGTTGTCCTCGAAAATGATGTTGAGGTCGGCGCCTGTAGCTGTATTGACCGTGCTGCTCTAGGTGAGACCCGGATTAAACGTGGAACAAAGCTCGATAACCTTGTCCAGGTGGCCCACAATGTTGAGATCGGTGAAGATTGTATCCTGGTGGCCCAGGGTGGTTTTGCCGGTAGCTGTAAAATTGGTAACCACTGTACCTTTGGCGGGCAGGCAGCTGTTGCCGGTCATTTAACCGTTGGTGATAATGTTATGGTTGGTGGCCGTGGTGGAGCAACTGGCAATGTTGCTTCCAACCAGGTTCTGTCAGGAGTTCCATTGATTCCGCATAAACAGTGGCTAAGGGCGACAATGACGTTACCAAAACTGCCCGAAATGCGTAAAGACATGAAGCAGCTGAAAAAGCGCCTCGAAGAGCTTGAGGCGCAGCTAAAGGAGAGATAGTCATGCTTGTTATGAATATTCAGGATATTATGGAGACTCTGCCTCACCGTTACCCTTTTCTCCTGGTCGACAGGATTGAGGAGGTTGAGAAGGGAGTCAAGGTCAACGGTTTTAAAAATGTGACGGTTAATGAACCCTTCTTCCAGGGACACTTCCCCGATCATCCAATTATGCCGGGGGTTCTGATTGTTGAAGCGATGGCCCAGGTTGGTGGTGCCTATGTGACAGTTCTGGACGAGATCGGCGATGATAAGGTCACATATTTTGTCGGTATCGATAAGGCGCGCTTCCGTAAGCCGGTTTTGCCCGGTGATGTTCTCCGGTTGGAGTTGGAGTTGCTGTCCCGCCGTCGCGGTATTTATCAGTTCAAGGGGATCGCGTATGTTGGTGACACCAAAGTTGCTGAGGCTGAACTGAAAGCGACGTTTGCAGAGAAATAGACGGAGAAATCTATGATCCACGCGACAGCGATTGTTGCTCCGGAAGCTGAGCTAGATAGCTCGGTTGAAGTTGGTCCCTATGCTGTAATCGGTGAGCATGTCAAAATCGGAGCCGGAACAACAGTTGGCCCCCATGCGGTTATTGAAGGCCGGACTGAAATTGGTTGTGATAACCGGATTTTTCAGTTTGCTTCAGTTGGTGCGATCCCCCAGGATCTGAAATTTGCGGGCGAAGTCTCGTATCTGAAAATTGGTGATCGTAACACGATCCGTGAGTTTGTGACTGTCCATCTTGGAACCAAAGATGGTGGTGGTATCACCACGGTCGGCAATGACAATTTACTCATGGCTTATACCCATGTTGCGCACGACTGCGTTGTGAAAAATCATGTTGTGCTTGCCAATGCTGCAACATTGGCCGGGCATGTTGAAGTGGACGATTATGTTATTCTGGGCGGGCTGAGTGCCGTCCATCAATTTGCTCGTATCGGTTGTCACGTTATGGCAAGCGGTGGCGCGATGATCGCTCAGGATGTTGCTCCCTACTCAATTGTGCAGGGTGACCGGGCTAAAACTGTCGGGCTGAACCTTATTGGACTGAAACGGCGTGGTTTCAGTCAAGAAGCACTGGGCAATATCAAGAACATGTACAAGCTGGTTTTCCGTTCCAACCTCAAGCTTGAAGAGGCTATTGGGCAGATTGAGGAGCAGTTTGATTGTTCTGCTGATGAGGTCGCGACCTATCTCAATTTCTTAAAAAACAGTGAGCGGGGGCTGGTTCGCTGATAAAAGATCTCAGGCTTTAATACAAAACAAAAGTTGCGGGATCCGGAAGGCTCTCGCCTTTTGTTTTTTAAGGGTCAGTTATTATGACGAAAAATGGAATGATACAGCCCCGTAATGTCATGATTGTTGCCGGCGAAGCTTCCGGTGATTTGCATGGTAGTCATTTAATTAAATCTGCTGCTAACCACCATCCCCATTTACATTTTTTCGGGGTCGGCGGTGAAAAAATGGAATCGGCCGGTTGTCAGATCCTTTTTTCGGCAAATGAGCTGTCGGTCATGGGAGTGACTGAAGTTATCGGTCGCCTTCCCGTCATATACAGGCGATTCAAACAGCTTAAACAGCTCCTTCAGGGGGGGGATCGCCCCGATCTGTTGATTCTGATTGACTTTCCCGATTTCAACCTGCGATTGGCAAAGGTTGCTAAAAACGTCGGAGTGAAGGTTCTCTATTATATCAGTCCGAAAGTCTGGGCATGGCGCAGTGGCAGGGCAAAGGTTATCGCCCAGCGTGTTGATCGCCTGGCATTGATCTTTCCCTTTGAGCCGCAGATCTACGAAGCTTTTGGCGTTAAAGCAGAATATGTCGGGAACCCTTTGCTGGATGAGTTTGCCGAAAATCAGCCCCGGGGAGTGTTGAGAGGGCAGCTCGGGATTGCTCCGGACGAGCAGGTTGTCGGTATCTTTCCCGGTAGCCGGAACAGCGAAGTTCAGCATATCCTTGATGTGTTGGTTGAAACGGCGGCTCTTATCTCCCGTGAAAGGCCCGCTGTAAAATTTTTGGTCCCAATTGCCCCTTCGCTGTCTCGTGAGACAATAGCCGAAAGGTTTTCTACTGCGGATCTTCCCGTCTCATTTGTTGAAGAAAATATCTATGAGGTCGCAGCAGCCTGCGATGCTATTCTGACTGTTTCGGGAACCGTAACACTCCAGATTACACTGGTCGAAACACCCATGGCAATTCTGTACAAGGTTGCCCCCTTAAGTTATATGATAGGGAGACGGCTGATTAAAATTGCTTTTGCCGGATTGACGAATATCATCGCTGGACGGGAGGTTGTTCGGGAATTTATCCAGGATGCCGCTGATCCTGCAGCGATGTGTTGTGAGATCCTCCGGCTTCTTGGTGATCGTGATTATATCGACAGGGTGAAATCTGATCTCGGTGAGGTGAAGTCGCTTCTTGGGACGGCGGGATGTTCAGATCGCGTTGCCGATATTGTTGCTGACATGTCCGACTCTTCTGTGAAATAGGTTCTTCGTGTTATTGACCGGTGATAAAAAAAATATCTACCTGAGAATAGTCAGGTACGCACTTCCCTATAAAGGGATCATTGCCTTGTCGATGATTGCCTCCCTCGGGGTTGCAGGCTCCGATGCTGCCATCGCCTATCTGGTTAAACCCTTTGTTGACGAATTGATTGTTGCCGGAAATCTGGAGATGGCGAAAGTTGTTCCATTCCTGGTTGTTGGCTTGGCAACAGTGAAAGGCCTTTCCCGTTACGTCCAGTCGTACAATATCCGGACTGCGGGGCAGCTGGCGATTCAGGATATCCGCAACGAGACGATGGGGCATATGCTGAAACTGTCGATGCGGTTTTTCAGCAGTAGCTCTTCGGGTTCTCTGATGTCGAGGATTCTTAACGATATCAGTGTCATGCAGGCTGCTTTTGCCGAAGTTCTGGTGACCCTGTTGCGTGAGTCTCTGACGATGCTGGCTTTAACCGGTTACGCCTTTTATGCCGATTGGAGAATGGCGTTGATGGCTTTTGTCGTGATTCCGGCAGCCGTCTGGCCGGCTGCGGCACTTGGTAAGAAAATCAAGAAACTGTCCCGGCGCGGGCAGGCAGCCATGGGGAATGTTACAAGCGTTCTGGAACAGAGTTTTTCGGGGATCAAGGTCATTAAAGCATTCGCGACTGAAGATCGTGAAGAACAGAAGTTTATTAAAGAGAATTTTGGGTTTTTCACGTTCATTCGTAAAACATTCAGATATTCAGCTGCATCTGCCCCGGTTATGGAGATTATGACCTCTTTTGGGGTTGCCGCGGTTCTCTGGTACGGGTTGAATCGTGTTGCCGCAGAAGAGATTACCAAAGGGGAGTTGTTCTCTATTCTTGCCGCCATCCTGTTGATGTACTCACCACTTAAGCGGCTGACAAAGGTCAATAACACGATCCAGAAGGCAATTGGTGCTGCTGAGCGGGTTTTTGAGGTGCTGGACCAGCAGCCTGAAATTGTTGATGCTCCCGATGCTATCGATCTTCCCCGCAGTCAGGGGTATGTCTCATTCCGGAATGTCTGGTTTGCTTACGATGAACAGCCGGTGCTGTGTGATTTCTCGGTGGAGGCAAAGCCGGGCGAGGTCATTGCTCTGGTTGGAGCCAGTGGCGCGGGAAAGAGTACCCTGATTGGTCTGTTGAACAGATTTTACGATCCTCAGCAGGGGCAGATTCTGATTGATGGGATCGATATCCGTCAACTGACGAGGACAAGTCTGCATGCCAGCCTTGCCCTGGTTGATCAGGAAACATTCCTCTTCAACGATACGATCGCCAATAATATCCGCTACGGTAAGCCTGATGCCGATTTGTCTCAGGTGGAAGCGGCTGCCATCCAGGCTTTTGCCGATGAATTTATCCGTGAGATGCCCGATGGTTATGAAACAGAGATTGGCGACCGTGGTGTTCGTCTGTCGGGAGGGCAGCGGCAGCGACTCTGTATCGCCCGGGCGATTTTGTGTGATGCCCCGATTTTACTGCTGGATGAAGCAACCAGTGCCCTTGATACCGAAAGCGAATCGATGGTTCAGGACGCTTTGGGTAATTTGATGAAGAATCGGACAACTTTTGTTATCGCTCATCGCCTTTCGACCATTATGTATGCAGACCGGATTCTGGTGCTGGATCAGGGTGCCATTGTCGAGTCGGGAACCCATCAGGAGCTTCTTGAATCTGGGGGGTTGTACCGGCGCCTTTATGATGGACAGTTCGGGGAGTCGGAGGAATGAAACTGGGCGATCGGTTCCTTGTAAAATTTGCACCGTTTGTTGCTTACTGCATGATGCGGTTTATCCACCTGACCTTGCGGAAAGAGACTCTCGGGGAAGATCGATTAAGGGCTGTCTGGGCGCGAGGTGAACGGATTATCCTGTCGTTCTGGCACGATCAGTTATTGCTGATTGTGTTTGGCTACCCGGGAAAACGGGCAAAGATATTGATCAGTTCCTCCAAAGATGGTGAGCTGATTGCGCGGACAATGCGCTATTTTGGGCACGATGCCGTGCGCGGTTCGTCTTCGCGGGGTGGCAGGGCGGCCTTCAAAGAGATGCTGGCTCTGTGTCAAGAGGATTCCGATATCGTTTTTACTCCGGATGGCCCCAAGGGACCCCGCCATGAGCTGAAAGACGGGATTATTCAACTGGCAAGAATGAGTGGTCGACCGGTTGTCCCGCTGGCCATTGCCTGCAGCCGTGGTCATCGGTTTCGGTCGTGGGACCGTTTTTTGCTCCCGTATCCGTTCGGTCGGGCCGTCTACTCTCTGGGGTCTCCCATCTATTTTGACAAAGCACAGGGTGTCGATGTTTTCCGGCAGCGGTTGGAAGAGGC
This sequence comes from uncultured Geobacteraceae bacterium, assembly GCA_964592545.1. Taxonomy (GTDB): domain Bacteria; phylum Desulfobacterota; class Desulfuromonadia; order Desulfuromonadales; family Geopsychrobacteraceae; genus Desulfuromusa. The sequence goes on along the minus strand of CAZQFI010000274.1, from coordinate 1,084 downwards.
CATTGCCGACAATCAGCAACAGGCTGAGACCCGTTTGGAGTCGTATGGTGTATCTTCTGTATAATGGCCTATTGATAGTGTCGGCGCTGTTTCTGGTGCCGTATTACCTTTTGCGTGGCTTACGTTACGGGAAGAGTCGCCGTGGTATCAGAGAGCGGCTGGGACGTTATTCCCTTGAGCAGCTGAAACAGTTGCGGTCGCGGAAGACAATCTGGATTCATGCGGTGTCCGTTGGTGAAACACGTGCCGCGATCCCGTTGTTCAAACAGATCCGTAAAAAATATCCCGACTATCAGATTCTTGTCAGTAACGTCACCGAAACAGGGCATGCCATTGCGCTGGAAAATAACGATATCGATCTCTGTATTTTTTTCCCGTTCGATTTTTCGTGGGCCGTCAGAAGGGCCATCGCGGCAGTTAACCCTGAACTGATTATCATTGTCGAAACCGAAATATGGCCCAACTTTACCCGGCAGGCAGCAGAATCTGAAATTCCCCTCGTGATGGTCAACGGACGGATTTCTGATCGCTCTTTTCCGCGTTATAAATTCTTTCAGTTTTTGTTGAAACCGATCCTGGAGCGTTTTTCATCATTCTGCATGCAGTCCCAGACCGATGCTGAACGGATTATTACGTTGGGTGCCCCACGTGAACGCGTTGAGAATACCGGAAATCTTAAATTTGACCAGGAACTGATTATTTTATCGGCAGAGCAGGTCGCGGAAAAAAAGAGAACCTATCGGTTGCCGGAAGATGTCGCTATTCTGGTTGCCGGGAGTACCCACGAAAAAGAGGAAAAACTGCTGATCGAGGCGTATCAGCAGATTGCTCCGCAACTCGATCGTGAACTGATCCTGATCCTGATCCCGCGTCGTCCGGAACGGAGAAAAGAGGTTCAGTTGCTGCTCAGTGACGCCGGTATCGTATGCCGGTTGCGGAGTGCTATCACGAGTGATGATCCTCTGCTTTCTGCCGGCGAGGTTCTGCTGGTGGATACATTAGGGGAAGTTCTCGATTTTTATGGGATTGCCGATCTGGTTTTTGTGGGCGGCAGCCTTGTTTCGGTGGGTGGCCATAATCTGCT
>CAZQFI010000273.1:0-4625 GCA_964592545.1 uncultured Geobacteraceae bacterium | reverse complement strand
TTTTTCACCAAGGGTAATAGTTACGTCGGCATCGGTCGGAAAATAGATATCGACCCGTGACCCGAAACGGATCAAACCAAACCGGGAGCCACGTTGCAATACATCGCCAATAATCGGATAGGTAACAATCCGGCGGGCAATCAACCCGGCAATCTGGACAAACAGGATTTTTTTCCCTCCGGGAGTTTCAAGAAGGATCCCTGCCTGTTCGTTCGATTGACTCGCCTTATCATACGAGGCATTAACAAACGCACCCTTGTTGTAGTACATGTCGACAACCTTGCCATCGCACGGAACCCGATTGACGTGGACGTTAAAGACCGACATGAAGATACTCACCTTGGTGACCCGTTGCTTGAAGTAACGTTCTTCATCAACCTCACCGACAAAGATGACCTTCCCGTCGGCAGGAGCAACGACCAGATTGTCCCCCTCGGGGACAACCCGCTCGGGATTGCGAAAGAAATAGACGCTGAACAGAGTCAGCGCAAGCAGCTGAATCGTTAAACACGGCCAGCCCAACAGGGCGAAAACCAGCGTGATAAAACCAAATAAGACAATAAACGGATAGCCTTCTTTGGCAATAAGTTGATTTCTGTTCTGCATAAGAGTCCTCAGCTTGGTAAGTTAGGCAATCGCCCCTTTGACCCCGCGACCGATAACAACCGGTCCCGACCGGACAACCTCTTTAATCCCCATCGGTCGTAACAGTTCCAGAATACCGTTAATCTTTGCCGGGGCACCGGTAATCTCAATCGTGTACGACTTGGGGGTCACATCGATGACCTTAGCACGAAAAATATCGACAATCCGCAGTGCTTCAGCACGGCTCTCACCGTCTGTCGAAACCTTGATCATCGCAAGTTCCCGCTCAATATATTCCTCGCCGGTAAAATCGACAACCTTAATTGTCGAAATCAACTTATTCAGCTGTTTGGTAATCTGCTCCAGAATGCGATCATCTCCCCGCGTGACCAGCGTCATCCGCGAGGTATCGGCATCCATCGTCGGGGCAACTGAAAGGCTTTCGATATTAAAACCACGGCCCGAAAACAACCCGGAAATACGCGAAAGAACACCGAATTCATTTTCTACCAGAACCGAAATTGTGTGCTTCATTATCTATCCTCCTGACCATAACCGGTCGAAATCAGTATTTTAGGATGCCAGAACCATTTCGTGGATCGCCTTACCGGCAGGAACCATCGGTAACACATTTTCTTCACGCGAAATCTTGAAGTTCATCAGAACCGGTCCGGGAGTTTCCAGCGCTTTTTTAATCGTCGCTTCAACCTCATCAACCTTGGTCGCCTGCAACCCGGTCGCGCCATAGGCCTCTGCCAGTTTGATGAAATCGATTGGCAGTTCCATCACGGTCTGGCTGTAACGCTTCTCAAAGAACATCTGCTGCCACTGGCGGACCATTCCCAGATAATTGTTGTTGAGGATAACAATTTTAACCGGCAGTTTGTACTGGACCAGAGTTGCCAGTTCCTGTGAGTTCATCTGGAACGAACCGTCACCCGAGATATCGATAACCTGACGATCAGGGTAAGCAACCTGAGCACCAAGAGCTGACGGCAAACCAAAGCCCATCGTTCCCAGCCCTCCCGAGGTCAGAAATGTCTTGGCCTGACGGAACGGGAAAAACTGTGCTGTCCACATCTGATGCTGACCGACCTCAGTGGTAATAATGGCATCATCATTGGTCAGCTCTGCAATTTTCTCGATAACAAACTGCGGCTTGATCGTCGATTTTGAGGAGCGGTATGTCATCGGATGACGCTCTTTCCATTCGGTGATCATCGAACGCCATTCATTTGTTCCCTCGACCATATCTTCGACCAGCTCCAGCTTCTGGTTGAGGCAGCCGTGGAGTTTGCCGAGGACATCTTTCAGGTCGCCGACAATCGGCAGGTCAACCTCGACATTTTTGCGGATGGACGTCGGATCGATATCGACATGGATCACCTTGGCTTTCTCGGCAAAACTGTCAATCCGACCGGTGACCCGATCATCAAAGCGGGCACCAACCGCAATCAGCAGATCACACTCAGTGACTGCCATATTGGCGTAGAAAGTTCCATGCATTCCAAGCATCCCCAGTGCCAGCGGATGACGCTGCGGGAAAGCGGCCATGGCCATCAAGGTTGTTGTGACCGGGATCTGAGTCTGTTCGACCAGCTTCAGCAGTTCGCTGTCAGCAGAAGAGAGGGTCACGCCACCACCAACATAGAGAACCGGCTTGCGGGCAGCCAGGATCATCTGTGCCGCTTTTTCGATCTGACGGATATTCCCGCTATAGGTCGGTTTATAACCGCGCAAACTGACCGACTCGGGATAATGAAACTCGCAGCTGCTGACCTGAACATCTTTTGGCAGATCAACCAGAACCGGGCCGGGTCGTCCTGTCCGGGCAATATAAAAGGCCTCCTTCAGAGTCTTTGCCAGATCTTTGATGTCCTTGACGAGAAAGTTATGTTTGGTGCACGGCCGGGTAATCCCGCACATATCGGCTTCCTGAAATGCATCGTTACCGATCAGCGGGGTTGGAACCTGCCCGGTAATGATCACCATCGGAATTGAATCCATATACGCCGTAGCAATCCCGGTAATGGTGTTGGTTGCGCCGGGGCCACTGGTTGCGATAGCAACGCCAACCTTACCGGTACAGCGCGCATAACCGTCTGCAGCATGAACCGCTGCCTGCTCGTGCCGGGTGAGAACGTGGTTAATCGACGATTCGTAAAGATCGTCATAAATGTTGATAACTGCTCCGCCGGGATAACCGAAAACGGTATCCACCCCTTCGAGTTTGAGAGATTCAAGTAAAATCTGCGACCCGGTTAATGTCATCTGTTCCTCCTTGAGTTTTAAAATCTATATATCAATCTGTCTGTAATTTGAGTATTTCTGTAAACGTCTAAAACCAGATACAGCAAAGGGTTTAAGCACCCGCTTAAACCCTTTGCTGTATCGAGATTTCCCGTTGTTACAAAACGGGGTCAGGCGGTAACCGAATGGATAATCTTCTCCATTTCATCCTTACCGGCTAGCTTCATCTTTTTTACTTTATTCATTTCCATCTCTTCTTCAGGAGACAGATATGACTTTTTGTCATACTCAGAAAGCTGCTTTTCAAACAGGCAATGTTCTTCGTAGAGCATGCGGAAACGGGGGTTAGTCTCGGTAAGGTTTTGCAAAAGGGTCTGATCAATGTCCATTGGCACCTCCGCGCATGTGAGTGGTTAAAGATGAGAAAAGCTATCGACAAAATAACCAATTCTGTAGAATATTGTCAACCACTAACGCCGTTTTAAATGTTCCGCTTATGAGATAAATTCAGCTCGGCATCAGAGGGGCGAATATACGTTGGAACAATGTCTGCGGCACTCTGCATTTGTCCGGTCTGCCACATTTTCAGCCCCAACCAGGCAGCGTGTGAAGCACGCAGCTGATGAGCAGGTGCGGCGGGAAAATGAGCCCGCATTCCAAGACAGTCATCTATCAGCTGTCGGTATGACAAGACGCCATCACCGACGAAAGCGACATCTCCCGTCAGGGCATCAAGAACCTGTTGAGGAGGAAGCACTGCCGATTCCCCACAGGCAATCGGCCCCAGGTTGCGATCCCACTCAAAAAGCTGCGTATAGACTTCCTGTTTCCGGGCATCAAGAAATGCACAAACCGGATAGGGGGATAGCGGAAGATTCATCGCAATCGTCTGCAACGAAGAGACCGGAACAACCGGCTTATCGGCAACCTGTGCCAACCCTTTTACTGTCGCAATGCCGATTCGTAAACCGGTGAACGAGCCCGGACCGGTCACAACAACAAAAAAATCGAGATCAGAGAGCTGCCAGCCGGCTTGATTCAGCAACAGATCAATCTGCTGCAACAACTTTTCACTGTGGGTACTGCGGACATTGAGCAGCGACTCTGCAACCAGCACCTCATCGCAGCACAATGCAACACTCCCCGTCATCGACGAGCTGTCAACTGCAAGAATTTTTAAACCGTCCATCCGTTTATCAACCCCACAGCCGGACAATATCGTTATAAAATGCGACCAGCATCAGCATCAGCAACATCGCCATCCCCACCTGCTGAGCTAATTCACGGGTACGAATCGGAACCGGGCGCCGAATAACCAACTCGACCAGATAGAAGAGGATGTGCCCGCCGTCCAGAATCGGAATCGGCAGCAGGTTCAGGATCCCCAGCTGAATCGAGATGAATGCCAGAACCGAAAGGATTGCCGAAAGGTCGGTTTGGGCTGCCTGCCCGGCAATCTGGACCACGGTAATCGGGCCACCGATGTTTTTGGTCGACACATTCCCGGTGAACAGTTTCTGGACGAATACGACCGTCAGATCGATCAATTCCCAGGTCTTCTTTGCCCCTTCACGAATCGCATCACCAAAACTGTAGCGCGTCAGTTCAGAACTGTACAGTGGGGCGATACCAAGCAGATAACTCCCCTCTCCATTTTGTTGAACCGGAGTCAATTCAACGGTCAATTCCTCGCCGTCACGAACCAGTTTGACATCAACGGGGTGAGGACCAATTTTCTGGATTGTCCCTTTCAGGTCATACCACGATGTGATCGGAAAATCGGCAATCTG
>CAZQFI010000272.1:0-2616 GCA_964592545.1 uncultured Geobacteraceae bacterium | reverse complement strand
CCAAGTCCCCGTCACAGCAACATTTATCGCTTTGAATAATCATCCGAAAGCCACTATTTGTCCTTGACTCTTATTGACGCTATCGCTATATTTTGAACACTCTGGTGTCAAATAGTGTCAAGTGGTGTCAATATGAAATTTTCCGGTGAATACAATGTCAGTATCGATTTGAAGGGGCGGGTCAGTATCCCGGCGCCATTCAGGGACGAACTGCGTCAGGTTTATGAGGCGGACGGGCTGGTGGTGACCCGCTACAAAAGTGGTCTGGTTGCCTATCCCCCGAGCCGCTGGGAAGAGATCTGCGCCAATGTATTTGCCATGCCGGCCGGTCCTGTCCGCGAGGCCAACCTGCGTAACCGGATTGCTCCGGCAAAAGAGTGTACCTTCAACGCGCAGGGGCGGATTCAGATCCCCCAGTCGTTGCGTGAGCATGCCGGCCTCGATAAAGACATCGTGGTTATCGGGATGTTTGAAAAAATAGAAATCTGGAGCCAGAAGGCCCATGCTGTCGTCGCTGCTGAATCTGAATCGCTGCTTGATGAAGATGCACAGGGACAAGCAGACCTGGGCTTCTAGTGGTGTCCCGGGCGGCATTTGAACATTGTTCGGTGATGCCGGATGAGGTTCTTCACTGGTTAAGCCCGGTCACTGGCGGAATTTATCTCGATGGAACGCTCGGCGGGGCAGGTCACGCCCGGCTGATTCTTGAAGCTGCAGCAGATAGCCGCCTGGTTGGTCTGGATCGTGACCCGGCGGCATTGCGGGAAGCGGAAGAAGTTCTTGCTCCTTATGGCGACCGTGTCAGCCTCCACCACGCCACCTTTGATCAGGCGGATCTGGTTCTGCAGCAGCTCGACATTGCTGCCCTTGACGGCATGTTGCTTGATCTCGGGGTCTCCTCCCACCAACTTGACACGCCGGAACGGGGTTTCTCTTTCCGCTACGATGCACCTCTTGATATGCGGATGAATCCAACCGAGGGGATGACTGCTGCTGATGTCATCAACACGACGGAAGAGGCGGAGCTGATGCGGATTTTTTTTCAGTACGGGGAAGAACGTTACAGCCGCCGGATCGCGAGAAAGATCGTCGCGCAGCGGGATGAATCGCCCTTGACCCGAACGTCAGAGCTGGCCGAGCTGGTTCGCCAGGCCGTTCCCGGAGGGCATCGTCCGAGCAAGATTCATCCGGCGACCAGAATTTTTCAGGCCCTGCGAATTTATGTCAATGATGAACTGGGACAGGTGGAGCGGGGTGTTGCTGCCGCGATTTCACTCCTCAAGCCCGGCGGACGGCTGGTTGTTATCAGCTTTCACTCGCTGGAGGACCGGATTGTCAAGCACCTGTTTCGTGAGAAGGCACAGGGATGTATCTGCCCACCGCGCCTGCCGGTGTGTCAATGCAATAACCAGCCGCTGGTCAAGGTGTTAACCCGTAAAGGGATCAAGGCGCAGGCTGCAGAGGTGGAGCAGAATGTCCGTTCCCGCAGTGCTGTTTTAAGAGCTGTCGAGCGGTGTTGATACCGCTCCATCGATAGAGAAGGGGACAATATGTCAGAAGCTGTATCACCGACAACAGTCAGAATCACCGGGTTTTCATTTTATCGTCCTCGTTTGAGTTCGGTCTGTATTGCCATTCTGCTTATTTCGCTTCTGTCGCTGCTATTTGTCTGGTCCCGGATCCATGCGATCAGCCTTGAGTACGATATCTCAAGTCTCGAGCGTGATATTCGGGCTCAGCAGCAGCAAATCAGGGAGATGAAACTCGAAGCAGCATTTCTGGCCCGCGATGAGCGGATCGAAAAACTGGCAACCAAGGTTCTTGGGTTGCGTGCTCCTGCCCCCGGGCAGATCATCAGGATCGACTAGATGGCGCTATCGGAACGCGGAGTTCAACTCCGCATCCGCATTTTTGGAGCTTTTTTTATCCTGGTTTTTTTTCTGATCGCCGGGCGCGCCTACTATCTCCAAGTTGTTCAGGCTCCCGATCTGCAGAGCCGTGCCAATCAGCAGCGTCAGCGGGTTATCAAGCTGGCTCCTCAGCGGGGTGGTATCTACGATAATTGGGGTGATCCCCTCGCCGTGAGTCTGGCTGCCGAATCGCTCTATGCCGATCCGCTGATGGTCAAAAAGCCGAAAGAGGCCGCAGCCAAACTCTCAAAACTGCTTAAAAGTTCAAAAAAGGAACTGACCCGTCTGCTGTCATCAAGAAAACGCTTTGTCTGGTTGCAGAGGAAACTCGATCCCGAAATTGCCAAAAAGGTTCGGAGCCTGAAAATCAACGGATTGCAGTTTGTTACCGAAAGGAAACGCTATTATCCGCAGGCCAATACAGCATCTCATGTGATTGGTTTTACCGGGCTTGATCCGCGCGGGCTTGAAGGGCTTGAGCTTGAATACGATCAGCAGCTGCAGGGACAGCCGGGGCGGCTGGTTTCGCTCCGTGATGCCAGAGGGCGAGGGCTTGCTTCTGCCAATCAGATGGTGCAGGGGGGCGTTGCCGGTCACAATCTCTACCTGACCCTGGATCGTTCGTTACAGTACGTTGCCGAAAAGGAATTGGCACGCGTCGTCAAAGAGACGGGTGCTGTCGGTGGAACAGTCGTGATGATGGAGC
>CAZQFI010000271.1:0-2739 GCA_964592545.1 uncultured Geobacteraceae bacterium | reverse complement strand
TGATATATTGTGATGCTATCAGACAAATATTCAGTGAGCAAGTGTTGGCAGAAATAAGAGGGCATTCTAAAAATGATCCATTCCAACCTGTTTGCTTCGTTCCAGATCAAGACAAATATTCGGTGATTTCAGTGTAATCATGCTAAAATGCGCCGGCTGAAACAGCTTGGTTATTCCCAGTCACGACAAGACACGTTTTTCATTGAAGGAGGATCTACATGCAGGCCCGCTACCGTTGGACAGCACTTCAAGTAACAACTGCTTTTACCCTTATTTTTCTACTGCTGGGACTCTGGATTCCCTTTTTCTTTTTCGGTTTATTTCTGACTCTTCCCCTGCTGGCACTTGGTTTGTATGATCTGGTCCAAAAGAAACACAGCCTGCCACGCAATTTTCCTATCCTCGGCAGGCTTCGCTACCTGATTGAAGCATTTGGTCCGGCCCTGCATCAGTATGTGGTTGAAAGCAACAAGGACGGTGCCCCCTTTAATCGGGACTTGCGTTCCCTGATCTATCAGCGCTCCAAAAACCTTGAGGGGAAAAAACCGTTCGGGACGGAAATGGATGTTTATTCATCCAACCATATCTGGCTGAACCACTCCATGACACCCAAAAAAGAATCCCGGGAGCTGCGGCTTGAAATTGGCGGCCCACAATGTGACAAGCCCTACAATGCGTCCATTTATAATATTTCCGCGATGAGTTTTGGTTCTTTGAGTGCCAACGCTATTCTGGCCCTTAACAGTGGAGCTAAAAAAGGGGGATTTTTCCACACCACCGGCGAAGGGGGAATCAGCCGTTACCACCGGAAACCGGGAGGGGATCTCAACTGGCAGATAGGAAGCGGTTACTTTGGGTGCCGCGACAAGTCCGGTGCTTTCGATCCGACAGCCTTTGCGGATCAGTCTGCAGATGAGCAGGTAAAAATGATCGAGATCAAGATATCCCAAGGGGCCAAACCGGGCCATGGCGGTATTTTACCGGGCGAGAAGGTAACCGCTGAGATTGCCGAGGCGCGTGGTGTTCCGATCGGAGCCGATTGTATTTCCCCACCGGTCCATTCAGCGTTTACAACTCCGCTGGAACTGATGGAGTTCATTGCCCGGTTGCGTAAACTGTCTGGTGGAAAACCGGTTGGTTTCAAAATCTGTATTGGGCACCCGTGGGAATTTCTCGGGGTGTGTAAAGCGATGCTCGAAACTGAAATTTACCCCGACTTCATCGTCGTTGATGGTGCCGAAGGAGGGACAGGAGCCGCTCCCCTTGAGTTTACCGACAGCATCGGATTCCCCCTTAAGGAGGGGCTTCTGATCGTCCATAATGCTTTGACCGGCATTGGCCTCAGAGACAGAATCCGCATCGGGGTCAGCGGCAAAATTGTGACGGGTATCGGTATCGCCGGGGTCGTCGCTCTCGGCGCCGATTTTGTCAACACTGCCCGCGGCTTCATGTTTGCTCTCGGTTGTATCCAGGCTCAGATGTGCCACACCAATCACTGCCCGGTCGGGGTTGCCACCCAGAGCGCAGACCTGCAGAAAGCCCTTGATGTCGCAGATAAATCGGAGCGGGTCTACCATTTCCATCGGAATACAATTCGATCGGTCAAAGAAGTCGTTCAGGCGGCCGGTTTTAATCATCCGTCACAACTGGAGCCGAAACATATTTATCAGAGGCAGGGGCCGACTGAGGTACAATCCTACTCCGATGTCTACCATTTCCTCAAACCGGGTGAACTTGTTGAAGGAACTGATAACCCGCGGTTCAGAAAGTTCTGGGATATGGCCAGTTCGAACAGTTTTGATCCCACAGCCGGATAATATTGACCAGAAGAGTTGATGCCACTTGAAAATACCTGAGTTTATAGCAGCGTTCTGCAATATTGAAACAAGAACCCAGGGGTGATAAACAGCAAAGGGCTCACAAAATTATTTTGTGAGCCCTTTGCTGTTCTAACTTTTCACTCTTAAGTGATTAACGGACCTGAACAACTTCCTTGACTTCAGGAATCTGCTCCATCAGGTTGCGCTCAATCCCCATCTTCAATGTCATCGTCGACATCGGGCAGGAGCCACAGGCCCCGGTCAGGCGAACACTGACAATACCGTCATCAGAAACATCAACCAGTTCAACATCACCACCATCAGCTTGCAGGGTCGGACGAATCAAGTCCAAAATTTCGGTTACACGTTCTTTCATCAGTTTATTTCCTCCGCTAATTATGAGTTTATTGGTCAAGTATAGCGCCAATCCCGAGGTTTTGGCAAGTCAGATATTCTCGTTTCTAAAAAGACGCTATTGGCATCCGGATATCACGAATTTTTTTGCAGCACAGCAACTCCGGGCGACCGACATTCTTCCCCTGAACCAGGACTTTAAAGCTCTCCCCCATCCCCCCTTCGGGAAGGATCAGGGTTTTCAAATTCATTCGTAACGCCTGAGCCTTTTTCGGATCGCTTTCCCGACGTTCCATTTCGATCAGGAATTCAAGAAAACCGAGCCCCATCAAAAACTGGTATTGCTGGCCAAAATAGAGCGTCTTCAGCCCGTGCTGCTCCCCGATATCCTGCAACGTGGTAAAATCGACATGGGCAGTCATATCCTGACAACCAATGTGCTGATAGGGATTCTCGTTTGTTTGGTGGTGGTGATAACACAGCAACGTTCCGGCATGACGATAAGGCGCATATAACTCTTCAGCCAGATAGCCATAATCTATCGTCAGAATGAATCCACGCTCAA
>CAZQFI010000270.1:0-4277 GCA_964592545.1 uncultured Geobacteraceae bacterium | reverse complement strand
TTAAGGGTTACCAGTTTATTCAAACTGTAAAATTAACTGTACTTAGTTTGTCTCATCAGGAGATGTCGTTTCACTTGTCTCTTCAAGGAGATCTCCCCAGTTTGTCCGTTCCGCCATCTGCTGACGCATCTTTTCGGGGACAAACGCTTTACCGTCACGGATCTGCCAGCCACCACCCAGGGCTTTAAAAACAGCAACCATATTCATCGCAACCGAACCACGAACCTCTGTCGAACGATCCTGGGCATTTGTCAGACCACGCTGCGTATCGAGGACCCGTTGGAAATCGACCAGACCTTCGCGATACTGGAGATTGGCTAAATCGACAGAGCGTTGAGAAGCGTTTACGGCCTGATCAAGGTAGACCAGCTGGCGCCGGTTGTTGAGTAACGCAGTCAACGCATCTTCGACCTCTCGGGCCGCATTCAGAACGGTATTCTGGTAGTTGACCAGCAGTTGCTGCAGCCGGGCATCCTGAACCCGAACCTGATTCTTGATTCGGCCATAATTGAAGATATCCCAGCTGATTGCCGGACCACCAAAATATTCAACACTGTCACCGCTGAAAATATCACCGAGGTCACTGCCGCCGGTATTGGTCAAGGCGCTGTCACTTGCCCGCAAACCAACAGACCCGATGAGTGTGAAGTGGGGATAGAGATCGGCCTTTGCAACGCCGATCATGGCGCTCTGAGCACTGGCACGCAGCTCCGCCTGACGGACGTCAGGTCTGCGACGCAGCAGTTCTGCCGGAATACCGACAGCAATAGACGTGGGCGCCATGGGGATTTCCCCGGACGAGGAAAGCATCGCATTGACTTGTTGTGAAGGAACCGCAAGGAGAACGCCCAGGCTATTTTTCGCCTGGCGCAATGATGCCCGCAAAGCGGGGATAACGGCCTGAGTGCTGGCTAAAAGATTGCGTGCCTGCTGAACATCAAGTTCGGTGACCAGCCCGCCATCAAAACGATTTTCTGCGATTTCCAGCGAACGCTGCTGAATAATGACATTGTTTTCGGCAACCCTGATCCGCTCCTCAAGTGTCCGGATAAGAATGTAGGTCCGTGCGACCTCTCCGGTCAGACTGACGAGAACCGTATCGTAATCGGCAATCGTTGCCAGCAACTGACTATCTGCCGCCTGGACACCGCGTCTGAATTTTCCCCAGACGTCAAGTTCCCACGCTGCATCAAAACCGACCGAACTATCGGTGTAACGCATATCTGCGCTGAGGGTGTTGGCACCATTTTTTGAGGCCCCAGTTGCTCCAAACCCGGCCGTGGCCCGCTGTTGCTGTGGATAGAGGCTACCGGTTGCAATACCCAGTCTTGCCCGCGCTTCAAGTATCCGTAAACCCGCCATCTGTAGATCAAGATTCTGCTGATAGGCTTCATCGATCAGCAGGTTGAGGCCCGGATCATTGAATGCCTTCCACCAGTCCGCCTGCTCCGGGACTGCTGTACTTAAGCCCTCTTTTGCTTCTTCACTCCACGAATCAGACAGTTCTGTCGGTGGCAGGTCGAAGTCAGGACCAACCATTGCACAACCACCCAGCGTGGCTGCGATCAGCAAAAGTCCGATAATCTTGAATTTATAGACATACTTGAAATAGGGTAGTCGCCCGGGGTTCTGCACAAAAGACCTCCGCCTAGATAGAAACTTGATAGAGAAAATAGAGAAAATAGAGAATTATACCTATGTGAAAAATAAAGCAAAATGAGCCTGTTCGTCAAGGACAGAGTCCTGAATCAACCATTAAAATTTGTCACAAAAAAACCTAGTAATCAGACAGTATCCCTGTCTGCGACCTTGTTGAGCGCTTCAATTGAACAGTCGCGACACCACCGGAATAAATAATGTAAACCAGATTCATAATCCTGCCCTCATCTGCCGCAGTACGGTTGTAAGGGAGCTGCAGGGTGACTTCTCTGGCAATACCCTGACCATCTTTCCAACTGACAGTTGCCTCATCTGCCAACATCGGTGCTCCGGAGAAAGCGATATCCAGGGCCCGCTGTGGCAAAATCACGTTGACGCTTCCCGACTTGTTGGTCGGCTGATGCAGAACCCTGACGTCGGTAATCTTGTCCGTGGTTGCATTCAGAATCACGGTTCGACCCAGCAGAACGTGAGGCCTGGCACAGCCAAGAATCAGCAGGAAGAAAAGGCCGAGCAAAAAAATATTGCGGGTTTTTACCGCCATAACCCCTGACCACTCCGGGCAGGTACCGCAACACAGAGAAAGCGCCGACTACTCACGGAACTTCTGTTGCATCCCGGCGAGATAGCTGTCCAGTTCTTCCACATTCCTGAAAATGGTCGCATTTGGCAGAGCCTTGATGATATCAAACACCTTCTGGATCTGAGGCTGCAACTTCACCATCATAATGGACGCACCCCGTTTCAGCAGTTCTTTCTGTGCCATCAGAATGACCCGGATACCGGCACTACTGATAAAATCGAGAAATTCGAAATCAAAAATGAGGCTGCGTGGCGATGTTTGCAACAGATCATTAATTTCCTCTTCCAGCCGAGAAGAGGTGTTCGCATCCAATGAACCGCCTATTTTGAGGACGATAACCCCCGGAGATTTAATCGAACGATTGATCGATAATGGCATCTTTTACTCCTTATCACCGCTGATACATGGCAAGTTTTTGCATATCGTTGAAATATTTCTGTTGTCGACTCTGCGATAAGAGACGTGATCCATAAGCTGTTTTACCAGAAAAATCCCCAGACCGCCAATTTCCCGATCTTCCGGAGGGATATCGAGGTTCGGATCATCACTCTCCCACGGATTAAAGGGGTGACCACTGTCAGCCATCTCTATCTGTACCAATTCTGCGTTGATCGTGATCTGAATAGAAATGCGACCAACAGACCGACCCGCTGAACTGTATTTACAGATATTGGTGAACAGCTCTTCGACAGCAACTTTGAGATCGAACCCCAGACTCTCATGAAGCTCTCTTTCAATCAGCTGAGTGGCAAGAAAATCATAGATCCGGGGAAGGTTCTCTACGTGTGCCGCAAATTCACGATAACTCTGCATAACGTCTGCACATTGCCCTTTGTGGGAAAAACTCCCACAGGAACCTCAAGTCTACATACACCGTCCTGATGATCGCAGAAAAAAGTTAATTGTCAACCTTTTATGTTATAATAAGAAATTATCATCACGTTTGACCATTTTGCTCGCTTAAAATATCGACAATAACACGTTCTCTCTGAGAGGGCAGGGAATCTATTTATGACTTTTCGCCGCAAACTGACAATCCTGCTACTGCTCGTCTCTCTGGTTCCCCTTTTAATCAACGGCGTTCTCCATCAGACGACAATCCGGCAGATCAGCCAAAAACTGACAACCGACACCAGAGATCTGCTGGAAGACAACACAACCCAGCAACTGCTCGCAATCGTCAACAATCAGTCATTGCTGCTGAAAAGGGATCGGGAATTCATTTTTCAGGCGATCGCGGCCCAGGCCCGGGAGGTCGAAAACCTGCTGGCGATTCATAAAAAGCCAACCAACGCACAACTGGCGGAAGCATACCTGGCAATTCAGCACTCCAACCCCAACCTGTTCCTCTGGCAGGCGACCTATCTGAAGTCGGGACAAAATCTGATCTTCCCGCGAAAGTCATTACCGACAGATGAAAATGCCGCCTGGTACAAAAAAATTATTCGGGCAAAAGAAGCGGGATGGCAACTTGATCTCGTCGATTCAAAACTACAGATCAGTGTTTACGTCCCGGTTCATTCGCGGCAGGGTAAAATTGTCGGGATAACGGCGTTTGCACTGGATTATAAGCAGTTCTTCAACGACTGGCAACTGCCCCAACTCTGGCAGGAACAGGGGCGGCTCTTCGTCCTTTCCGTTGATCCCGACAGTGAAGATCCTGACCGTAGATTAAATATTGTTCTGAAGATCGTTAACAAAAAGGCCCAGTACAAAGCGGCGAGCCGACCCGAAAAAACGTTCCTGTCACTGGCACCTGCAGCCTCAATCGACACCCTGATAAACGCGGTAAAACAGCGTGAAACGGGAACCCTGACCCTTGAGTTTGACAATAAAAAAACCATCTGGATCTATGCCGGCGCAACCCCCGGAGAACCGTTTCCACTTTTGCTGATTCCACAGGAACAGGTCTCTCTCCCTGCCGATTCAGCCGCCGATTATGTCGAAGAGCAATTTGCCAGTGAGCTCAAATTTACCGCGATCCTCTCTCTGGGCGTTTTGCTCGCCGTCATTATTATTGCAATCCGTCGTGCCA
>CAZQFI010000269.1:0-6359 GCA_964592545.1 uncultured Geobacteraceae bacterium | reverse complement strand
CCGACAAACCGGACATCGACCTGCCGGCTTTTCTCACCCCCGACCCGCTGCACCCGGCCATCCTCCAGAACACGCAACAACTTGGTCTGAGTATGCAACGGCATATCACCAATTTCATCCAGAAACAGTGTGCCGCCATCTGCCCGTTCAAAATAACCCCGATGCTCACGGACTGCACCGGTAAAGGCGCCCCGTTCATGACCAAACAGTTCCGATTCGAGCAACTGCTCACTGATCGCCGCGCAGTTAAGGGCGGCAAACGGTTTATCGTGGCGAGGACTCTCCTCATGCAGTGCCTGCGCGACCAGTTCTTTCCCGGAACCGGTCTCGCCGGTGATAATCACGGCCGCATCGGATGCCGCATAAAGGCGAATCTTGCGGAAAACCTCGTGCATCGCCGGGCTGGTGCCAACCATATTCCGGAAGCCGACGTCCTGACGACTGGCAACCGATTCGCGGCGCAAACTGATCCGTACCAACTGACCGAGATAATCTTCGGTCAACCCGGCGAACTGGATATTGGCCAGAAATTCGGCTTGATCAGGGAAAAGTCGCAATTTCACATTGGTCAAATCCTGACCGTGCTCAAGAACCTCGTCGACCAGAGATGTCAGTTTTGGAACAGCATCGGGAAAAAACGCCGCGGGAGAACGCCCCCGAACATGGGTAGAATCGACCTGGAGCCACTGCAGCAAGCGGTCAGATAAACTCTGAATCTGCCACTCCCCATGCCCCCAGCGAACCAGGACCAAATCGGGAGCAACCGCCGGGAGATATTCAGACTCGCTTGAAACCTGATTCATAGTATTAATCAACGCCGTAACGTTGCCAGATAATTGTGGAGTTCCTGTTCACCGGCCTCAAACTGGTTCAACTGAACCCCCATTCCAGCTCGATTGGCAAGACGAATCAAATTTGGCGGGACCTTTTTTGCCCAGCGAACCCGGCCGTAGACGATCACCTGCTCACCGTCGGGCAGATTAATCTCGATCAGCAGTTTTGTCCCCGGATGTTCCGGCTGACCGGTAATAATGTAGAGTCCCCCGACAGAGGCGTCGCCGGTAAAAGCAACCCGCTTGGGATAATCAACCCCGAAACGAACCTTGAGGCGCTTTTTCTTCCGCTCCTGATGGCGTTCAACCCTCATCCAATCCTCCTCCACAACAAAACAAATATGCCATTAAGAAAGGGGAATTATAGCAAAATTATATAAAAAACGCAGAGAAAGTGAATCGGGCCGGGCAGGCTGGGGAGCTATTTTTTTGACTTGAACAGAAAAACACCACCGATGGCAAAGAAAATCGTGCCACCAACCATCTTTGAAATACCAAAATATTTGGCTCGCCGGGTCGACTGTTCAAGATCGAAAGAGGCTTGTCCCCCCAACGACTTGGCAAAACCGACGACACAATGATTCGGAGTCTGGCAGTTCTTATATTGAGAGTTCCCCGCGGCAAACGCGACAATCCCCAGGATCAGCAGAAAGGCAGCAAAGATTTTTTTGGCGGGCATATCCATCTCCTCCTTGAGAGGGGCTGTTCATCAACCACCTTATCCCAACCCGCAGCACGCTCCCACAAAAAAATAGCTCAAAGCCCTTTTTTACCGGAAAATGACACACACTTCAGATTTATGTCAGGTTGTTTCGCTACCCTGCGGATAAAAGTCCAAGGGTAAAGGGAAATATCTATGCGTCGTCTGTTACTCATCAGCAGCCTCATCCTCAGCGGAATTCTTTGTCGTCCGGTCGTTGCAGCCGACCGGGAAACAATCACCGATCCACAAATTCTCGACAGCTTCGCAAAAATCATCAAAGACAAACAATACAACTGCCAACTCTGCTGCGACATCCAACCAATGGAACATCACGATGAAGGCTGGTCATACAAAGTCACCTGCAAAAACCAACATACCTACAATGTCCTGTTGACTCCCTACGGCGACATGGTCGTAAAACCGGTGATCGAAAAAATACTGGCACACCAATAATACGTTCTACAAATAAAAGGCCCTCACAGCTGAAACCTTAGAGTCCCAAAAATAACCCGATCAAATATCGGCCAATTAAAACCTTGCAACCCAACAAGATTCAGCATAACATAGTGATAAAAAAGAGCTAAATGAAACATTTTATCGGCCAAAATATCGGCCAGAAAGCGCCTTGATGACAGAAAAGGGTCTCTACACAAATATCTCCCAGATGGAACCGCTATTCCCCGCTGTCACAGATTCCAGTCTAACAGATCTTGCTATTGAAGTTGTCCGTCGTTCAGCAGCCCTGAGTACCTCTTTACACCCATTGACAAGGCAGGCAGTCGTCGAGCTGGTTCGCTCGATGAACAGCTACTACTCAAATTTGATTGAAGGACACAACACCCACCCTGCCGATATAGAGCGAGCACTGGAAAAAGACTATTCTCACGACCCAGCCATGCGAGCGATGCAGATGGAGAGTGCTGCTCATATCGAAGTCCAAAAACTTGTCGAAGAGAGAGTGCGAAGAAACCCTACTGAAGATATCTGTGGGCAGACTTTTCTTTGCTGGATTCATCGCGAATTTTATGCACGACTGCCCGAAAAATTTCGCCGGGTCAGAACTCCGGAAGGGACAACCAAGCAGGTTATTCCCGGAGAACTGCGGATCGATAATGTCACGGTGGGGCGTCACATGGCTCCAGCCCACGACGCTTTACCAAGTTTTCTTTCACGCTTTCAAACAGGCTACCATCCCTCGGAGCTGAACGCTGTCGACAAAGTTATTGCTGCTGCCGCATCCCACCACCGGCTGGCATGGATTCACCCCTTCCTGGATGGAAACGGCCGGGTCACTCGCCTGTTCACTCACGCTTACCTGATTAAAGCAGAAGTGGACGGACATGGGTTATGGACGGTCTCACGGGGATTTTCACGAAATCGAAATGCGTACCTGATCGCTTTGACGGGAGCGGATGAACATAGGCATGGCAGCTTAGACGGTCGTGGAAATTTATCGAATCGTGGTCTGGTTGATTTTTGTACCTTTTTTCTGCAAACAGCTCTGGATCAGATTGATTTTATGTCAGGTTTGCTGGATCTCGATGGGCTACAAAAAAGGATCACCGGATATGTAGAGCGACAGGTCAGTTTTGGAGAGCTGCCGGTTGAAGCCTCTTTTTTATTGCGAGAAGCGTTATTGCGTGGAGAAGTTCCTCGCGGAGAAGCTTCACGTATTACCGGAAGACCCGAGCGGACAGCGCGCCGGATACTGAAAAGTCTTTTGGATAAAAAGCTGCTTTCTGCTGCCACAGAAAAGGGAGCGGTCAGGCTTTCCGTCCCCGCCAGTGTCACAGGCTACTATTTTCCCCGACTCTATCCCGAGGGGGTTGAAACTTCTGCCTGGTAAAACACTCCCCATCTCCCTACAGGGCGATTAAAATCCACAAAACCGGAGGCTCGGGAGAGAGTCATGCCAAATAAAAAGGGACTCACAGCTCAATGCCGTAAGTCCCTGATTTTAATGGCTCCCTTTGCTGGGCTCGAACCAGCGACAATCTGATTAACAGTCAGATGCTCTACCAACTGAGCTAAAAGGGAATAGTGTGGTGCGGGGAGGAAATATAGGAAATTGCCCCTCCACTGTCAAGCCTTTTTTAGAGAGTCTTCCTAGCCGCCTTTTTTCAAATCGTTGAGAACCAGTTTGGCAACGGCCTTGAGAGTTTCAAAGACACCTTCACCGGTCATGGCACACGCTTCAAGCTCAGGAACACGGCGGGGATTAAGGAGATCGCTCAGCTCTTCAACCGAGCTGACATTGGGGAGATCACGTTTGTTGTACTGAACGACAAACGGAATTTTCTCAAGATCAAAACCCTGCTCCTCCAGATTATCTTTAAGGTTCTCCATACTTTCAATATTGGCATCAAGGCGCTCTTCCTGTGAATCGGCAACAAAGACAACCCCATCAACTCCCTTGAGGATCAGTTTCCGCGAAGCATCGTAAAAAACCTGACCGGGAACGGTATAAAGATGGAAGCGGGTTTTGAATCCACGGATTTCACCCAGTGCCAACGGCAGAAAATCAAAGAATAAGGTTCTCTCTGTTTCTGTTGCCAGCGAGATCATCTTCCCTTTGGATTCTTCAGCCGTTTTATTATAGATAAACTGCAGATTGGTTGTTTTGCCACAGAGACCCGGGCCGTAATAAACAATTTTGCAGTTAATTTCGCGTGAAGCATAGTTTATAAAAGACATCCTGCAAACCCCGATCAGTTGAAAAGATTGTCAATATCGTCATCGGTAATTTCGGCAAACGGGCTTGACCCGCTGCTGGCGACAGCGTCCTGCTCTGTCTTGGCAACCAGATCATCAAGAACGAGAGCCAGATCGCGACTCGCTTTTTTGACCCGCAGTCGAACCAGCCCCAAAGAGCTGCGCTGATCAAAAATGACGACCAGAATGACCCGTCCGCCAATAATGGAAATGTGGATATTATCCTTTTCGCCTTCGTGAAAAAGAATCGAGAACTCCTTTTCACCGATCAGCTTTGCCAAACCGCCAGTCGCAGCGATATTTCCCGCTGTCAACGAAGCAAGACTGGTGGTATCAAGATTTGCCGTCTCACCCGTTGACGCAATCAACTGACCATTTTTATCGACCAGAAAGATCACTTTTGAGTTTGATTCACGCAGCAATCTTTCCAGAAGGAGAAGAATCCGCTGGTACTCTTCATCGTACATGACCAGAGAGGACTGGGGACCAAGCATGTGGCACTCCTTTTAAAATATAAAATCAACAATTCTGTATAACATTTAAAAAGTCTCATATCAAGAAGTTAATCATTCTTTTTTAAAGAAACCTCATTATCGCTGCACAGCCCGTGGTTGACTTGTACGGGAAAATCCTCTACTTATCTCGTATAGAAAACTGTTGCCGTAAAAGGATTTAAGCGTGTCAAACTGGCCCGAACTTCCCGCAGGAATTGCCCCGTGGAAAAACACCCGCAAGGAAATCACTCAAACTGAGGGATTTGAGTACTCTCTCCTTGAAGGGTGTGACAATGCCTACCGCTTTACGGCGATTGCAGCAGTTAATAAAATCAGACCGATCTTCGAGCGATTTTCACGCTTTCTTGCCGATGAGGCCTTTTTTATTCTGGAATACTATCCTGAAGAGTCATTGCTGGCGCGACCCAGCGGCAAAAACGAACGCCCGGTTCCTGCGGTTTTTTACTCCCCCTACCTGCCGACCGACTATATTCGCAATCAGATAGCACCCTACATGGCACGGATGATCCACGACGGATTTGTCGGCTTCGGAATTGCGAACAACCGCCGGGGACTTGAGTTTTTCTACTCCGAAGAGAAGGTCCTGACGTTCTTCACCGATAACCACCTGCGCCTCAGCCACTTTCTCCATCAGCAGCAGATTCAGCATCGCAATAAACTCATCCTCCCCGAGGACTTCGGTCATGACCACCTTTCCCTCCTCGGTTTTTCTCAGGAGCAATTGCCTCACGAGTTGTCGGCCCTGAGCAATCTGGATCTCGATTCGGCAATCTTCTGCCGTGAGATTATTGAACAGCTTGATATGTATCAGGTTGAAGAGGGACTCTCCTTCTTCCTCACCCGCAAAGAGCAGGAACAGATCGAAGCGCTGGTGAAAGAAAAACTCCCCGATCACGAGCTGGCTGAAGTTGAATTTGGCGGGCTGCTGCTTGACTGGAGCGATTTTGTCACCGAGTGTGAGCAAACATTTTCTGGCGATTTATGGGAATATCGGCAGGGGTTACTGATCCGCGATACCATCCAGCTGGTCATTGAAATGGTTCCCGAAACCCTGGCAAAAAAAATTGCCGCCATCGTTACTGAACCCGACCGGATTTTCCAGAAAAATTTAACCGATCAGCGCAAGCGCCTCGATGCACCAACCGAGATGAAGCTGGAGCAGCAGCGCTTCTGGTATCAGGGGATGGTAAAAAAGCAGGGGACCGATCTGCGCCGTGACCTGATCCGCCACGGCTGGTTCAAGAGTTGATATGTTGCTGATAATTGCCGCTGCACCATTGGAAACCGCCCTGTTAAGAAAACAGATCGCAAACGTACAGGTTTCTTTATGCGGAGCGACGCAGGTTTTCTCGGGGAAACTTGAAGAAAAAGATATTCTGCTCAGTCACGGCGGCATCGGGCAGGTCAACATGGCAATACAGCTGACCCGGCTGCTTGACAGCGATACCCCTACGGCGGTTCTCCTTTGTGGCTGTGCGGGCTATTACCCGGCCAGCGGGCTGAAAATTGGTGATCTGGCGCTGGCAACAGATGAATATTTCGCCGACCTGGGCGTTGCTACCACAGAACAGTTTGTCCCCCTTGAAAAGCTCGACC
>CAZQFI010000268.1:0-4316 GCA_964592545.1 uncultured Geobacteraceae bacterium | reverse complement strand
GAAATCGACAGGGCAGAGGCCGCTGTTGACGCTGCCGGGATACCTGCTGTTGTCCTTGATGAAAAGGTTGAAACGGCGAGTGGAAAAGTATCTATCAGCACCATGCATCTGGCAAAAGGTCTGGAGTTTCGCGCTGTTGTTGTTATGGCCTGTGATGATGAAATCATCCCCCTGCAAGAACGGATTGAAACTATCTCCGACGCTGCCGACCTTCAGGAAGTTTACGATACTGAACGCCATCTCCTTTACGTTGCCTGTACTCGTGCACGGGATTACCTGCTGGTGACCAGTGGGGATATGCCCTCAGAGTTTTTGGATGATCTGCGTGCACATCAATAAAGTAAAAGGGGGACAGCAACAGAAAAGCCCGTCTAGAAAACGGGCTTTTCTGTTGCTACGATCATAGTCCTGTCATTTTTCCAATTCAACACCGCTTAAGGTTGCTTCAGCTCTGTAGTAATAGCGAGTGAGATCAAAAAGTCCTGAATGGACCGGCTGGTTGGCGTTAAAACGCGCCTGGAACCAATCGTACTCTTCCCAGAACTTCTTGTTTGCCCGGTTGATGCCATACTTGTAAAAATGACTTTTGGCCTTGCTGGCATCAATTTCTCCGAGATGGGTAAGAAGATCGAAAAATTCGGGTAAATCGTCCTGATGAACATCGATGAAATAATTGGGGTATGAGCCGACAAATCCTTTGATGAAATTGGCATTGTCTTTGGTCGGATCGAGGGCCGATTTTTCATCGAACATGAATTGAACGTTATCGTGCCAGCGGTTGATGATCATGGAGATGACGACATCTTTGCCATCGTTCTTACGGATTCGGATATAGACGATGTTGGCGTTAAAATCGTTGACCAGCGAGAAAAATTCGGTCCCGGGTTTTGAGACGGCCTGAAACCCCTGGAGGTAATCGTCAAACGTTTCGTACGTATCGGGCAGGGGAGGGAAGACCTTGCCGGCGGGAAAATAGTTGACCTTGTCGAAGGCGATTCCGGTTTCCGGCAGGATGCGATGATGCACGATCTCCTCGATAAATTCCTGGCGGGGATGATCGGTTTTGAAGTCGATTTTTGTCGGGATGCCCGCGTCGTAGTAAACGACATCTTCCGGATCGACCCCTTTGTACCACGATTCCATCATGGGACGGCGCAGTTCCTTGGGCATAAATCCCAGGAAATAACTTTCACCCTCAATCCGTAATCCATCCATATAAAGGCGAATGGCCAGCTGGTGACCAAGGGTTCCGTAGACATCAAACCCGGCGACCAGCGCATAGTATATCCGCTCCAATTGCGGGTAATCGATAACCCACATGGTCCGCGGCAGATCACCAAGAACCCCCTTATGAACCGAGGCGCTGTCAAAATGGCGATAGACTGTCAGAATTGGACTGTCTGAGGGAGAATTCCCTTTCCAGATGGCGTCGTAACCCTGCCCGGCAAAATTATGGGTCATGTAGAATTCCTGGCGCGCCTTGTAGTACCGCTCAATCGCTTTGTGATAGCGGTTGCCGATCAGGTCATGCACCGGGAACTTGCTGCCCAGTTCGATGGGGAGGATCAAATTGTCCTTCTGGAATTTCAGAAAGGCCGGATACTGGACGCTGAGATCGTGATCGGGATCCTGGAACATTACCCAGAAGTGGTCGTGGATGACGTTCAGAGCGATCTGCCCCCGACACACCGGGCCGCGGATGAACGTCATGATAATGTAGTGGGCATTATCAAGGAGAAACTGATAGCGGGAGCGGGGAGGAATCTGCTGGAAGAGATCAAAAGGATTGGCACTCTCAATATGATCGTAGCCCATCACATGGGGTTGCTCCAGCCACTTGGGTTCGATAAAGAGCTCTTTAAAACGGGCCAGCTTGGCATCATCAAAATTGAAGACCATGTGGGTCTTGTGGACAATTGTCGAATGGATCTTGCGGAACCGATAATAAAATGTCTCTGCTCCGGGATCATCGTAGGGGCGAATGGTATTGATCAGGTCAACCGGGGCTCCCGAGGGGGTTCTGGAGCGGAGCAGTTCGTAATACTCATTGGTGTCGGTACCAAACTTGATGTGTGCCAGAAACAGGTGCTCGTAAAGATAGCGGGCTGTCATGACATGTTTGGGATCGGTATCGTTGAGAAACGTTTCCCATTTGGCAATCTGGATGGCGTCTGCTTCTTTGGGAGTTGTCAGTTTCTGCTGCTCTGCCGGTGACGGGCCGTGTGTCCCCTGCGCCAGCCATCCGGCAATGAGTTCAAACTCGTCTTTTTTGAGTGGGGGGAATCCAAAAGGCATACCACGGTTCGGGTGCTTGGAGAGATAGCCATCCAATTCGATCGCGGTTGCAGAACAGGTGAGATCGTCTGCTTCGGAATGGTATTCTCCCGTCACTTCGGGATTTTTCATCTTATGATTTAAAATTTGCAGCATCAGTGAGTTGTTCAATCCCGATCCGGCTGTATTGTCGGTGACCGAATGGAAATTCTTTTTGCGCCACTCTTCCGTTGTTTTTGCATCGTAAAAGAGGCGGGTCGGGTCCATGGTGTTCAGTCGGGTTGCATTGTAAATTGCGTCTTTGCTGCCTCCCCGATCGACCCCTTCAAAAGAACTGAGCTTTAACTGACAGGGGGAATTGTAGCAGGAGTGGCAGACGGCGCAGCGTTTATCGAGAATCGGTTTGATTTCATTGAGATAGTTTATCGGTCGGGTGGGAACCTGAACAATGATCGGCTCAGGCGCTTTTTTTATACACCCGGCGGTGATCATGAGTAAAACGATCAGGGATAGGTACAAGTAGCGATTTTTCATAAAGAAATCTCCAATTTTCGGTGGATATCAAATTTTAGCATGCAATGGCGGGCTATTATGAATTAAAGCCAACCATCCTGTCCACGCAATAATCAGAGACTTATACCCGGAACTATTTCTTCGGGGGAGTGGTCGTTTTGTGTAGACAACAACCGTTCGCTGAGGTTTTATATCCCCATCCCATTTTCAAGGAATTTAAAATCGTGGAACACGGAATAACCCCTTATACTGTTTATACCGTTGGTGTCTCGCTTGCCGTTTTCGGGGCGCTGCTCTGGTCTTTTGTCTTCGACAAGAAGAAGCCGCCGACCGTTAAGGAGTTTATTGCCAAGCTGATTGCCCGGGCACTCTTCCTGATCGTCCTTTTTGCGGTGCTGATGGGTTTTCTCTATCTGGCTTTCGGGGTCTTCCGCTGATGAGTAAGTGTTCTCTGGAGTTGATATGAATTTTGTTTTTATGATTATTGTTTTTGGTTGTGCTGCTTACTCCGTTGCGGTCACCAAGGGGAAAAATCCTTACCTCTGGTTTGCCATCGGACTTGTTATCGGACCCATTGCGGTTTTGATTCTGGCATTTTTCCCGACAAAATCAAAAGCAGAACGATCCAAACCTGAAAGTGAAACGCTGACAGAGGTGGAATGAAAAAACGGCTGTTAAAACTGTTTACACTTACCGGACTGGGGATCCTGCTCGGAGCATTGATTGGTTATCTTGGCCAATGTGCCGGCAGTACCTGAGGCGCATCTTCCAGCCCCTGGTCAGGGGCGCTGTTCGGTGCACTGGTCGGTTTTATTCTTGGCTGTCTCCCGTCGGATGAAAGGCACTGATCTCTCCGATTTTCTGCATCCGTTGCCCCTTTTTCCCCAGATCTGCTATTCTTGTAGATATCACCTGTCTTTAACCGTTTTCCCAATATAAGGAGTGCGTCATGACCGATAAACAAAAGAATAATGAGCAGGAAGACATTGGATTTTACGAAAAAATCATTTCCCGCACCGAGGAGTTGCTTGGAAGTGGCAAGAAGAATCTTGATGAAGCCATTAAAAAGGCGGGGGAGGAACTCTCATCTGCCGGGGACTATACCCGCGAGCAGACAGAAAAAATCTCTGCGTTTATCAAACGGGATATTCAACATACGTTGAACAATGCCAGCAAGAGTACGGAGTCAGTGAAAGAGTCTGTTGACCCCCAGCGCATTGTCGTCGGAGCAAAAAGTATCTTCTCAAAGATCCTGTCACAAACTGCCGATACCCTGAGCCAGTGGGCACAAAAATCAGAACAGACACTCGAATATAAAACCGGTGAAGTCACCAGCCCCGGAACATTGACCTGCAAGAATTGCGGTGAGGTGATCCATATGCGCAAAACAGGAAGAATCCCCCCCTGTCCAAAATGTCATCAGACCCTCTATCGAAAATCGTATTGAATGTCTGTTACGGGTGGGCATAGAAGAATGATTTATTGAGGCGACAAAAGAAAAGCCCGCAGCAGCGGGCTTTTTGACTTTC
>CAZQFI010000267.1:0-4410 GCA_964592545.1 uncultured Geobacteraceae bacterium | reverse complement strand
TGATCACGGATACTGACGGGCATAATCCAACCGAGTGCTGCACCGGAAAGGGCTCCTCCAAGGTGAGCCGCATTATCGGCACCGACAACAAAACCGAAAATAAACGCCATCATCGCCCACTGAAACATGAAATTTCGGCGTTGAATTCCGATATAGCCACCCACCCGGTGGTAATAGCTGACCGAAAAGCCGATCAGACCGAAGATGGCTCCCGATGCACCGACAACGATGGTGACGGGATGCCATAACAGCCCCGCAAGGGTCGCGATGAGTGCCGTAAGGGTGTAGACGGTGAAGAGTCTCGCCCAGCCGATTTCCGATTCGAGCAACGGACCCACCTGGTAGAGAACCACCATATTAAAGCCGAGGTGGATCAGCCCGCCGTGGGTGAAGGCGTACGTGATACATCGCCACCATTCCCCATTATCGAGAACCAGCGGCCAGTACTGGGCTCCCCAGTGAACCAGCAGCCGCGGAGACGGGTGCATGATCGCGGACATGCCGAAACCGAGCATCGTGCCGTGGAGAACCATCAGGGTAAAGAGGATCAGGTTGGCATAAATCAGTATTTGAACCAGCGAATTTCCACGTAATGAAGTTTTGAGAAAAAATTGCTGGTGACGGTAGTGACTCAAAATGAACTCCTGTAATAACGATGATGCCCCATATCAAAAGATATCTTTCAGCCAGCCCAGCGCGACAAAGGTCCCGATGGATGACCCGAGGGAGGAGAAGAGGAAAACCAGCAGTACCCGTGCCAGACGGTTTCGCCACCATCCCTTGATTGTCGTCAGGTCGTCCCCGACACGTTCCATATCACCAACGGTAGGGGCAGCAACGAACGTCTGTACCAGTCCGGTGACAAAACCGGCCCCGATTGTCGGATTGAGTGATGTGATGGGTGCCGCGACGAACGCACTGATAATTGTCAGGGGATGTCCCAGTGCCAGCAGAGCTCCCAATGCCGAAAACAGACCGTTGGCCAGAACCCACGCAGTTGCTGCATCGGCGAGCTGATCACGGTCACCAAAGAAGAAGCCGCCGATAAACAGGGCTACGACAATTCCGGGGATCAGCCACGGGATCATTTTTGACAGAGTTGTTTTCGGAGGGATAACGGAAATCTCTGCAATCGTCTCGGCTGAGATCTCTTCCCCCTGCAACAATCTGATAATCCCGGGAAGGTGGGCTGCCCCGACAACGGCAAGGATCTTCTCACCGGGGGCATTGCGGATGTGGTAGGCCATGTAGGTATCGCGCTCATCGACCAGAATCTGCTTGACCGATGGCAACATTTCCCCCATTTCGTCGAGCATACTTGAAAGGGTGTCACTTTCTCGCAGCTTGGCAAGCTCACTTTCATCCAGCTCCTGTTTCTCGAAGAGACTGCCGAACAACGATGCCATAACCTTCATTTTGTTCCAGAAACCGGTTTTTCTCCATACCCGCAGCAGGGTTGTGCGGATATTTCGGTCGACCAGTTCGACTTCCATGCCACGTTCCTCCGCCGTTTGTGCTGCAGCGGCCAATTCAGCCCCCGGCTTGACTCCGGTATGGAGCCCCATCCTTTTCTGGTAGGAAGAGAGCGCCAGGTTGGTCAGAAGAAAGGGGATCTGTTTCTTTTTGATCAGCTCCTTCAGGTTGAGAGATTCCCAGCCCTTTTTGTTGATCAGTGACTGATAGCGCTGGTGATCCAGTTCAACACAGACGGTATCGGGAAGAATGTCATCAATGGTGCGGATAACAGTATCGACCGAATCCTGAGAGATGTGAGCAGTACCAACAAGGATGACTTCTCTATCATCAACCAGCAGGCGGGTATAATCGTTGCTGGGAGCTAATTCTTCAGACAAAATATATTCTCCAGGACCGGGATGTCAGTGACGTCTAAGCTTAACAATGAAACAGGGCGCAGACGAAAATGTCCGGCCCCTTGTTTATGACGACTCTCCACCACTCCCGTGGGTCATGGGACTCACATCGAGTGCCAATGAGGTGGAGCCAACTGTAAATTCGTCAGGCGTCCTGCTCAATGGCAGGCAGGCACACAGAATTTCTGAAGGCAGCTCCGAAGATTTTGCTATTCCGAGTGGACGTTCTGACCTCACCTGAAGGGCAGAGAGTCGATCAAGTTTTTCTCAGTATAGGAAATCTTCGGGTTTCGGTCAGTAAAAATAATATCAGTTCTTGAAAATAGGGGGAAATATGTTATTATGACTGAAAAGGTAATCATTATGACCAACAAACAACATAAAGGAGATAAATCTGATGGCAAAACGTAATGAAGTTTATAAATGCTCTATCTGTGGACTTATTGTCAGCGCTATGCACAGCGGTGCGGGCTCACTGGTCTGCTGTGGCAAAAATATGGATCTGGTCAAGGAAAATACGGTTGATGCTGCGACAGAAAAACATGTGCCTGTCGTTGAGATCGGTGATGGAACTATCACCGTCAAAGTCGGTGATGTTGCCCACCCGATGGAGGAAAAACACTATATTGAGTGGATTGAAATCCTTGCTGATGACAAGGTTTATCGTAAATACCTTTCCCCGGGAGATGCCCCTGAAGCAGTCTTCAATGTTACAGCGACAGATGTAACGGTTCGGGAATACTGTAACCTCCACGGTCACTGGTCGGTGAAAGCTTAAATTTCAAGACCGGGCAGGATACTGAAAGTAAAAAGGCTCCGAGCATTGCTCGGAGCCTTTTTTGTCGCCGGATTTTTTCAAGTCTACACTACAGAACGCTCTGCAGATACTCGGATGTAACGGTCTGCTTCTCTTTGGCGAGTGCCTTCGGATCGACTTCGACAAATTTCTCATCCGGGGTTACTTTGAACAGTGGTTGGCCTTTCTGGACGATTGTTCCGTCGCCACCTTCGATGATGATCTTATCGATCGTTCCGGCAAACGGGGCTGGAACCTTGTTGAACATCTTCATGACTTCGAGAATGAACAGTGGCTGCCCCTTGTCGAAGTGCATCCCTTCGGTGACGAAGGGTGGCATGCCGGGAGCTTCCTGAGCATAGTACATTCCACCACCCGGGGTGACGATCTCATCGGCTTTGGTTGCCGGTGGTGGCACCAGAACTTTTTTCATGGCTGCCTGCAGTTCCGGATCGTGGAGATACTCGGGGATTGTAACTTCGAGGTCATCCTCGACCTTGAAAGCGTAGAAATCGGTCTTTTCGGCAATCATGAAGAGGAGACCGAGCAGCTCATTTCCCATCTCAAAACCAGCGTGTGCGGCCTGAATCTGAGCCCATGCTTCAGCATCGTAGCCACCCTGAGGTTTCTCGCTGCTGAGGATATCATTAAGTTTGACGAACTCTTCCTTACCGAGGGAGAAGTGGTCACGTAACTCAGCGTAGAAGGAGACAGCACTGTTCAGCAGATCACGGTCGTGGGTCCAGATCACCTCTGCGGCCGGTGCGTCCTTGCGCCAGGTCATGTTGAGGTATTCGTACGTTTCCTCAAGGATAACCAATGGATTACACAGCCAGGTGACCTTGCCGTCTTTAATTTCAAATTTCTCCCGATTGAGGCTCAACCAGCCCGAGAGGAGATGGGGATCGTCCAGCAGTTTTTCCATTGGACGGGTCAGCAGAGTCCCTTTGCGGTCGAGAGTCTCGGAAACCGATTTCAGTGCTTCCGGGTTGTCGGCATAGAGCTTGGCGTAATGTTTTTTCATGGCAATAAAAGCGTAGACAACATCGATCTTCAGGGCCTCTTCCTTGATCTTGCCGACCAGGGTCAGGTAGGGAACAACGAAGCGGGTTGTCGGTTTTGCCATGATGCCGTTGCCGATAAACCAGTTGACCAGCCCATAGTGGAATTCGAGGTTGGTCGCCAGGTTGGTGCCGCGCAGAACAGTGCTGCGAAGGACCTTGGACAGATGCTCGTAGCTGGCGCTGCGATCCTCGCCTTTGGTCAGCAGCAGCGCGATATTGGAATCGTATGCACCGGCAAGATGATAACGCATGAATTGATTGGTGTCGGGATTGGGGATACAGATTCCCTGATCGTCACGGATCTCACCTTCGATCGGTTTGGACCAGTAACGGATGTAACCGCCGGCACTTGGAGACAGCGAGCAGTCGGTTGCGTTCAGACGTGCCTCGGCTGCAGCACCAAACCGGGAGACCCGAGTCGGGCGCGGCAGACGCTGCTTGTGCAGTGCCAGCAGAGCCATGGCTTCTACCAGGGACTCGACGATGAAGAAATCGTCCTGGTCATCGGGGTTGGTGAACTTGAGGCTGTAAACGAGCTCGGTGACACGGTGCTCAACCTGGATTCGGGTGTTAACTTCCATGAAATAATGGCGACTACCGTCGACGATACATTCGAAGGTCGAAGCAGAGTCAAGTCCGACGGCTTCACCAAAACGCTCTGACTCTTCTTCCATCCGCT
>CAZQFI010000266.1:0-1887 GCA_964592545.1 uncultured Geobacteraceae bacterium | reverse complement strand
ACCAAGATAGTTGTTGGGTTTTTCAGCCAGAAGATCCATTGGATTACTCCCGATAAGATCCTCAAGACCAGCCATGTTTCCCGCCGCAAAATGTCCGGCGACCTGCATACTCACCGCGCTGCGCATCACACCCAGGTCATGCTCCATCGATGTTCTTTCAACATCTACCAGCAGCTTGTAGTAGTAATTGAGTGCCACAACAGCCAGGACACTGATGACCGCAATAACAACGACCAGCTCTAGAAACGTAAAACCCCGCTGCCTTGAACGTAAAGAGCCATGACTGTAATTAATTTTCACTTATTAAGTATTCCCTAATTTATCAAATCAGTCAAGGTTTTTATGAACAACTAACGTACAATACTCGCCAGATTCCACATCGGCAGAAAAACTCCCAAGGCCAGAACCAGAACCATCCCGCCAATAACCACAATCAGAATCGGTTCAATCGCGCTGGAGAGGTTCTTCAGGTCGTAATCGACCTCCCGTTCATAGAACTCGGCAACATCCTCCAGCATTGTCTCAACCGAACCCGATTCCTCTCCGACAGCCAGCATCTGCAGAACCAGCGGTGTAAATATTTCGGCCTGAGCAGCACTGCGAGTCAACGTATCTCCCCGTTCAATCCCGTTTCTGATCAATTCAATCCGCTCTCCGATATAACTGTTATTGACCGCTCGGGCGGTAAATCCCAGCGCCTGCGATAACGGAATCCCTGCGGTGTAACTCATATTAAAGCCGCGGGAAAAACGGACCAGCGTCGAACGGAGAATAATATCCCCCACCAGGGGAATTTTCAGTTTATAACGGTCCCAGATGTAACGACCCTTTGTCGTTTCCAACCCCCGCCTCACCAGAAAAACGGCCAGGACAAACAATCCGAGGAGAACGTACCAGTATGTCTGCATAAAGGAGGACAGCCCCATAAGAATCCGGGTGGGCAGAGGAAGATCAGCACCGGCACTGGCAAACACTTTCTCGAAAGCGGGGATCACAAACAGGCTGATAAAAATAACCGCAAACGCTATCGCAACCAGCACAAAGGAGGGATAACGCAACGCCGATTTAACCCGACTGATGGTATCTTTCTCCCGCTCAAAGTAGACCGACAGCTGGAGAAAAACCTCGTCAAGCTTGCCGGTGACCTCTCCGACCTGCACCATCCGGCACAACAACGGGGGAAAGACCTTCGGGTGTGAGCTGAACGCGCCCGAAAGTTCCATCCCCGATTCGAGATCGATGACAACCCGATCGAGAGCTGCTCCGAGCGCAGGGTTACGCGCCGTTTCGACCAGCCCGCGGATGGCCCTCACCAGCGGAACTCCTGAAGAGTTCAAGGTGTACATCTGCCGGCAGAACAAAATCAGGTCATCGAGACCCACCGTGTTTTTCTGCCAAAGAGATTTCTTCTTTCCCGGACGGGATTTCTGCTGCTCTTCGACCTCGACAATACTGACAGGTATCAGCTGGCTGGCCTGAAACTGGCCGGCAAGAGCCTGAGCAGAAAAGGACTCGGTCTGTCCTTCCTGAAGGTTACCGTCACTATCTCTGACTTTGTAGCGGAATAATGGCATCGGCTAATCCATCAGGTCGCGGCTGGTTCTGTATCGATGACAACAGAGGAATCAACCGGTTGATCAGTCAGGTTTTCTTCAATCTGCCCCGATACCCGCGGGACTTCCTCCATGCTGGTCACGCCTTCGAGAGCCAGAAGAAAAGCGCTGTCGGCCAAGCTGAAAAAGTTCGGGGTTGACTTGGCAATCGCAGCAAACTCGGCACTGTCATTGCGCCTGAGAGCATCCGCCAGATCAAAATTAATCTCCAGCAGTTCAAAGATACCAATTCGACCGCTATACCCGGTATTGTTACAAGCGGGACACCCCCGCC
>CAZQFI010000265.1:0-4192 GCA_964592545.1 uncultured Geobacteraceae bacterium | reverse complement strand
CTTTGAGCAGCTGGTACGAATTGCGAAAAGGTCCATCGAAGTGGATACGGGTGTCAATCAGGCAGGGAAGAAGTTTTAACACCGTTTTTGAGCGGTGCTGCTGCTGAAGGAAGGCCGCAAGGTTACGACAGTTTTCAAGTGAAGGTGCATCCTTGATCGGGACAATCACCCGGTCAGCGGCATAGAGAGCATTACGGGTGTAGATATCGAGAGTCGGACTGGTATCGATAATAACAACCCCCTGCAGGGCAGATTGGCTGATCCGGCCGGCCAGATGATCGATTCCCCGCACCTGCTGCTGGGTTTCAAAGAGGGTCCGGCTCGACGGGATATAACTGACACCATACTGGCCATCACAGAGGAGGTCGGTCGGATTAACAGTGGTAAACAGCTCTCCAATGTGGTGTTCAATTGTCGATTTGTTGAACTGAAACATCTGGTCGACAGTAAAGTGGTTGTCAAAACTGAACAACGTCACCGGAAGGTTTTCGGCGAGCGCCTTCAGGTAGATGGCCAGATTGGTCGCCAGAGTCGTTTTTCCAACCCCTCCCTTTTCACTGGAAATAGTAATTACATAAGGACGTGCCATGATTTCTCCGGATAAATATAAAGATATTAAATGGTTATAAGTGATTCCGTCTTTACTGTCAATCTCGATCGAAGCTCGTTATAATACCTCACTTTTGACTCGAAGCGTGAGAGGACTTCATGGTGACATCTGCAGTGATTTCGGTTTCTACATTGGTTCAGTTACTTCAGGAACTGGTTGAAGATAATTTTGTAGAAGTTCTGGTTCAGGGTGAGCTGAGCAATGTATCGCAGGCGGCATCGGGGCACTATTATTTCACCCTGAAAGACAAGAATTCACAGATCAAATGTGCCATGTTTCGTAGCCATATCAGGGCACTCCGTTTTAAACCCTGTGATGGGCTGGCAGTTATCTGTCGGGGCCGCGTTTCAATCTATTCTCAGCGGGGTGATCTGCAGCTGCTGGTCGAGGGAATTGAGCCCGAAGGGGTCGGGCAGCTCCAGCTGGCATTTGATCAGCTGAAAGCGAAGCTGGAGGCTGAAGGGTTGTTTCAGCCGCACAAGAAACAGCCGTTACCGCCTTTTCCGCGGACAATAGGTGTTGTTACGTCAGCGACTGGAGCTGCGATCCGCGATATTCTGCACGTTTTACAGCGTCGCTCAGCCGGGGTTCAGGTTCTTCTTGCTGCAACACAGGTTCAGGGGGAAGGGGCCGCAAGCGGAATTGCCGAAGCAATCGCCCGGCTTAATCGTGAAGGACGTGCTGATGTTCTGATTGTTGGTCGGGGTGGTGGCTCACGGGAAGATCTCTGGGCGTTTAACGAGGAAGTTGTTGCCCGGGCCATTGCTGCATCGGCCATACCCGTGATCTCTGCCGTTGGTCACGAAGTTGATATTTCCATATCAGACCTGGTTGCCGATCTCCGTGCGCCGACACCGAGCGCAGCGGCAGAACTTGTCGTCCAGAATCGGCTCGAGCTTGAACGCCATCTTGACCAGCTGATATTGCGCCTTGCTGCCCAGATGAATTCACGGCTGGCATTGTTGAAAAGTCGCCTGAGTGGTCTCGAAAAGCGCTTGAAAGCACCCGCTGAGCTATTAAAGTTGCAGCAACTTCAATTGCGTCAGTTGGTTCAGCAACTTCACCAGGCGATGGCGGACAACGTATCATCGAGAAAAAGTCACTTGCAACTGCTGTGGAGTCGCCTGGAGGACTTGTCGCCGCTGGCTGTCCTTTCACGTGGCTATGCGATAGTAAAACAACAGAATTCGGGTGATGTGGTTCAACGTGCTCAGCAGGTCAAGCGCGGTGATACTCTGCAAATTTCATTTGCCGATGGGCAGGTGACGACGACGGTGACACGAATCGACACAAAACGGCTGAAATAACCGTTTAAGCACTTGACGGGGCGGGCTGGTGCTGTTGATAATCAACGATTCTAAATATGTTGGATGGATGAGGATATGGCAGCAAAAATAAGCTTTGAAACAGCAATAAAAAACCTTGAAACAGCAGTTGAACAGCTTGAATCGGGGGAGTTGACCCTTGATGAGGCATTGAAAGTTTTTTCAACCGGCGTAAAACAGGCTGAAACCTGCCGCAAATCGCTGCAGAAGGTCGAATTGCAGGTTGAACAGTTGCTGCAGAAAGACGATGGCCGTTTATACCGGGAGCCGTTTGATGGCGAGTGATAACTGGCAATTACAGGGTTACCTTAAAGAGAGAACCCAACTGATCGAATCGGCTCTTGATCGCTATCTTCCGGGGGCGACGACCCTGCCGATGGTTTTGCACGAAGCGATGCGTTATTCGGTTTTTGCCGGGGGAAAGCGGATTCGGCCTATTCTGATGCTCGCCGCCTGTGAAGCGGTTGGTGGGGAGATTAAAAATGTGCTGCCGGCAGCGTGTGCGATCGAGATGATTCACAGTTATTCGCTGATTCACGATGATCTTCCGGCGATGGATGATGATGACCTGCGCCGGGGAAATCCGACCAACCATAAAGTTTACGGCGAAGCAACAGCAATTTTAGCGGGTGACGGCCTGCTGACTGAAGCATTTATCCTGTTATCAAACCCGGCAATTCGTGGAACAGCAACGGCTGAGCAATACTGTGAGGTTATCCACCTGCTGGCGAAGGGTGCCGGATCTCGCGGTATGGTTGGTGGACAGGTGGTTGATATGGAAGCGGAAGAAAAACCTGTCGATCTGCCGACACTTGAATATATCCACACCCGCAAAACCGGAGCCCTGATTCTGGCTGCAATTGAAGTCGGGGCTCTTCTCGGCGGGGCGACGACAGAACAGCGCCGGGCGTTGTGTTGCTTTGGTGAAGCGGCCGGACTGGCATTTCAGGTGGTTGACGATATCCTCGACATTGTTGCCGATGAGACGCAGTTGGGAAAAGACGTCGGTAGCGATCAACAGCGTGGTAAAGCAACATACCCCGCCTTGCTCGGCCTTTCGGGAGCGCGGGAGCGGGCGGATGATTTATATCAGCGAGCAATCGATTCACTGGAAGTTTTTGGCGAAACAGCCAGACCTTTACGCGAGATTGCTGATTATATTGTCAACCGATCTCACTAGTTGCCTCGGTTGATGAAGCAAGGACGATAAATGGATACTCTCCTGTCAAAAATAGAGACACCCGCTGATCTCAAAGGGCTCAGCCGCAGTCAGCTGATACAGCTTGCGGAGGAACTGCGCCGGCAGATTGTCGAAACAGTCTCAATGAATGGCGGACACCTTGGCAGCTCGCTCGGTGTTGTCGAGCTGACTATTGCACTGCACCATGTGTTCAATTCTCCGGAAGATCAGATCGTCTGGGATGTTGGGCATCAGGCTTACGCCCATAAATTATTGACCGGGCGGCTTGATCGTTTCGATACCCTGCGGCAGCTTGATGGTCTCAGCGGTTTTCCCAAAAAGACCGAGAGTGAGCACGACTGTTTCGGGGTCGGCCACTCAAGTACCTCGATTTCAGCGGCGCTGGGAATGGCTGCCGGGCGTGATATCTGTGCTGGTGACAATACGGTGATCGCTGTGATTGGGGATGGCTCTTTGACTGCCGGAATGGCGTTTGAGGGGCTCAATCATGCCGGCCATTTGAAACAGAAGCTCGTTGTTATCCTCAACGACAATGAAATGTCGATCTCACCAAATGTTGGGGCTCTTTCGTCGTTTCTCAGCCGCAAGATGACTTCTGAAACATTCATCCGGTTTAAAAAGGAAACGGAACATCTTCTCGGCTACGTGCCGGGGATTGGTCGGGAACTGGTGAATCTGGCTAAACGGGCTGAAGAATCATTCAAAAGTTTTATGACTCCGGGGATGCTGTTTGAGGGGTTCGGTTTCGATTATTTTGGCCCGATTGACGGCCACAATATTGATGAACTGACAAAAACGCTGCGGAACGTTGCCCAGATCAAAGGGCCGGTATTGCTCCACGTTCTGACAAAAAAAGGGAAGGGCTACGAGCCTGCTGAAAACAATCCTCCCAAATTTCACGGGATTGGACCTTTTGATTCGGAGACCGGCAAGGTCAAGGGAGGAAAGCCCGGCGGGGCACCGTCCTACACCACCGTTTTTGGCGATACTCTGGTTAAGCTTGCAACGGATGATCAGAAGATTGTTGCGATTACAGCGGCAATGGCAGAGGGAACC
>CAZQFI010000264.1:0-2495 GCA_964592545.1 uncultured Geobacteraceae bacterium | reverse complement strand
CAGAGGATGGCGGCATGGCGCGAAGTCGCTCGACGGATCGCCCACGAGATCAAGAACCCGCTGACACCGATTCAGCTGTCAGCTCAACGGCTCCGCCGCCGCTATCTGGAACGTTTTTCCGGTGACGATCATGTCTTTGATGACTGTACCCGAATGATCAGCAACCAGGTTGATGAGTTGAAAAATCTGGTCAATGAATTTTCCAGTTTTGCCAGAATGCCGGCAACGAAGCCGAGTATAAACAATCTCAATGATATCATCGATGAGTGCCTCACCCTCTATCGTGAGGCACATAAGCACATCACATTCAAGAGTGCTCTCGACAAAAATCTCCCCGACACAAAATTTGATCGAGAGCAGATAAAACGGGTCATTATTAATCTGCTGGAAAATTCGGTTGCTGCTATCGCCGGAACCGGAACTATCAATATCGGCTCGGTCTACAATCGTGAATTACAGATCATCTCACTGACGATTGCCGACAGCGGCTGTGGAATTCCGGCTGATGATAAAACCCGACTCTTTGAACCTTATTTTTCGACCAAAAAAACGGGGACAGGACTGGGATTAGCTATTGTCTCGACCATCATTGCCGACCATAATGGCTATATCCGGGTTCGTGATAATCAGCCAACAGGTTCAATTTTTATTATCGAACTTCCGGCATCCGCCAGCTAAAGACCGAATAAGGATAATGCATGAAAAGTATACTCATCGTCGATGATGAAGATAGCATCCGCCTGAGTCTGGAAGGAATTCTTGAAGACGAAGGGTTCAAGACAGCCTTCGCTGCAACCGGTGAAGAGTGCCTGGAAATCATTCAGGGTGAAGACCCCGATCTGGTTCTTCTCGATATCTGGATGCCGGGAATAGACGGGCTTGAAACGATCAAACGGATCAAGCAACTGCGCCCCAACCAACTCGTCATCATGATGAGCGGCCATGGCTCTATCGAAACGGCAGTGAAGGCGACCCGACTTGGTGCGTTTGATTTTATTGAGAAGCCCCTCTCCCTCGAAAAAGTTCTCCTCTCGATTCAGAATGCCCTGAAAATTGGGCAACTGGTCGCAGAAAATCAGGCTCTGAAAGAGAAAATTGGCCGCGATTACCAGATGATCGGCCACAGCAAAGCGATTGAGCAACTGAAACAGCAGATAAAGATGGCTGCCCCAAGCTCGGGCTGGGTTCTGATCACCGGAGAAAATGGCACGGGGAAGGAGTTGGTCGCACGAGCCATCCACCAACAATCAAAA
Organism: uncultured Geobacteraceae bacterium; assembly: GCA_964592545.1. Taxonomy (GTDB): domain Bacteria; phylum Desulfobacterota; class Desulfuromonadia; order Desulfuromonadales; family Geopsychrobacteraceae; genus Desulfuromusa. The sequence continues at coordinate 1,242 of CAZQFI010000264.1, read as the reverse complement.
CGGGCCGATAAGCCGTTTGTTGAAGTCAACTGTGCTGCCATCCCTGAAGAGCTGATCGAATCGGAGCTGTTCGGTCACGAAAAAGGTGCGTTCACCGGAGCGACAGCAGCCCGTAAAGGAAAGTTTGATCAGGCGAACGGCGGGACTTTGTTCCTTGATGAAATTGGTGATATGAGTCTGAAAACACAGGCTAAAATATTGCGTATTTTACAGGAACAGAAATTTGATCGGGTTGGAGGTAACCGTACCATTAACGTTGATGTTCGCGTCATCGCCGCAACCAATAAAGACCTTCTTGATGAAATCAGGGAGGGAAATTTTCGTGAGGATCTCTATTTTCGACTCAACGTCCTCCCTTTTTCGGTTCCACCGCTAAGACAGAGAAAAGATGATATCCCCCGCCTGTGTCAGCACTTTCTTCAGTATTTCTGCGGTAAAGAGAGTCGTGCAATTAAAACCATGTCAAAAGAAGCGGTCGAAGCGCTCCTTAACTACGACTGGCCGGGAAATGTCAGAGAGTTGAAAAACCTGATTGAGAGACTCGTTATCATGACGCATGATCAAACGATCACCCGTGCCGATCTCCCTCACAGTATTAATAAAGGCAAAGCGGCAGGGGACCACGACAGTTTCAGCGAGATAGAACTTCCCGATTCCTACAGAGAGGCGAAAGAACTGTTTGAAAAGCAGTTTTTGCTCGAGAAATTGCGCAAAAGCAACTGGAATGTCTCAAAAACAGCCGAAATGATCGGTCTGGAGCGCTCGAACCTGCACAGAAAAATTAAATCCTACCAGATAGAACCCGATTAGCACGCCACAGAAAATTGGATATTGAGATCACAGGGTTTTCTTCCACAAGTTCAAGACACAAAAAAACCCCATCTTTAAATAAGATGGGGTTTTCAAATAATTTCGGCAGCGACCTACTTTCCCACACAGTCTCCCATGCAGTATCATCGGCGCGGTAGGACTTAACTTCTGTGTTCGGGATGAGAACAGGTGTGACCCCTACGCTATAGCCACCGAAAACTGTAAAAACTCAGTTTTCAATTGCATTAACTTATCTAGATTCAGACTCTTGCGATAATGTTTAAGGGGGTCGGGGGAGAACAAGTCTCCCCCTTCCCTATCAAAAAACTATTTATGGTCAAGCCTCACGGTCAATTAGTACCGGTAAGCTGAACGCATTACTGCGCTTACACACCCGGCCTATCAACGTTGTAGTCTCCAACGGACCTTCAG
>CAZQFI010000263.1:0-3280 GCA_964592545.1 uncultured Geobacteraceae bacterium | reverse complement strand
CCATGAGCATCTGTCTGCTGGCAACAATTTATCCCGCCTGGCGTGCTTCACGACTCGATCCCACTGAGGCTCTCCGTTATGAGTGATCAGCCGATGATTGAAGTTTCCGACCTGAAAAAAAGTTTTGCGACTCCGGGTGGAATGATTGATGTTTTACGCGGTGTCAACTTCACGATTGATGCCGGAGAGAGGGTTGCCGTTATCGGGACATCGGGTGCCGGAAAAACAACTCTGATGCATATTCTGGGGGGGCTGGACCATCCGACTTCCGGAGATATCCTGTTTCAGGGGAGGAGTCTTTTTGCCCTGCGGGGTGCTGAACTTGATGCGTTCCGGAATCAGACGATTGGTTTTGTCTTTCAGTTTCACCAGCTTTTACAGGAGTTTACCGCCCTTGAGAATGTCGCAATGCCTCTGATGATTGGTGGTGTTGGTCGGAATGATGCGACAAGCAGGGCTGCTGTCATTTTGGAGGAAGTTGGTCTGGGTCACCGCCTGACTCATAAACCGGGAGCTCTGTCGGGGGGAGAGCAGCAACGGGTTGCCGTCGCCAGGGCGCTGGTTCGTGAACCGCAGTTGTTACTCGCCGATGAGCCGACGGGAAACCTTGACAGTAAAACGTCCGGGGAGATTATCGAGTTGTTGAACCAGATGCACCGGAATCGCGGCTTAACGATGATTATTGTGACCCATAATAATTTGCTGGCAAACAGCCTTGATCGTACTTTGAGGATAGATGACGGCACCCTTGCCGAAGATATCTTGAATGAACCGGGGGATTGCTGCGATTGAGGTTGAAGTTCTGATGGTGTTTTTCTATAATCGCCCACTTGTTTTGTATTTAGTTTGCCGAGGGTTGTAGATGTTGAAAAAAATACTGCTGACATTGTTTCTGCTGAGTATCGCAGTACTTTCTTTTGCCCAGGATATAGAGATTTCAGATATTCAGGTGGAAGGAAACAACCGCATTGAAAAATCTGCAATTATGGCGGCAATTTCGATAAAGCCCGGTGATCGGGTTTCTCTGAAGCAGATAGATGACGCCGTCCACAGTATTTTTTCTTTAGGTCGGTTTGATGATATCTCGGCGGAACTGACAGAAGTCCGCGGGGCAAAAATACTCACTTTTGTCATAAAAGAACTCCCACTGGTGCGCCTGATTGTGTTCTCCGGTAACGATGAACTGAAAAACGATAAGCTGCGCCCGCTGGTGAAGATCAGGACCCCCTCGATTTACAGCAGAAGCAAGGTTGAGGAGAGCATCAAAGAGATCAGAAAAGCGTACATTGAAGAAGGGTATCACGCGGTTAAAATCACCCCGGAGCTTCAGACCGATATTAAAAATGAAGCAACCCTGACCTTTAATATTGTCGAAGGGAAAAAGGTTCTGATTCGTGATATCCGCTTTGTCGGCAATGTTGTTTTTACCAAAAGTGAATTGCTGAAAAAGATAGAAACGAAGGAGAAGTGGTTCCTCTCCTGGTTGACCGATCGGGGCGCTTATCTTGAGGACACGATGGCGCTGGATATTGAGCGGATCAAGGCGGCCTATCACGACGTTGGTTATCAGGATGTCAAGGTCAAGCCGCCGGAAGTCACACTGGTCGACGATAAATATCTCGATGTCGTGATCGAAATCGATGAAGGGGCACAGTACAAGGTTGGTCAGGTGAAGGTTTCCGGAGATCTGCTGTTGCCGGAAGATCAGTTGCTGCAGTATATGAAATTGCAGCCCGGATTTGTCTTCAGCCGTACCGCTCTGCACGATAGTATTCTGGCTCTGACCGATCTCTATGCGGACAGTGGTTACGCGTACGCCAACGTCGTCCCCCTGACAACAAAAAACAAGAAGGAGCGAGTGATCGATCTTAACCTTGAAATCGAGCAGGGGATCAAGGTCTACGTCGAAAGAATCGAGATTCATGGCAATACCAAGACCCGCGATAAAGTCATCCGCCGGGAAATTGGCTTGATAGAGGGGGATCGCTTCAGTGCGAGGGGGATCAAGGATGCGAATCGTCGGATTCGTAACCTTGGATATTTTGATGAGGTGAACATCACCAAGAAGAAGGGGTCTGACGACAGTCAGACGGTTCTGGATGTTGAGGTTCAGGAACACCCGACGGGAACCTTTTCGATTGGCGTGGGATATTCCTCGGTTGACAAGCTGATGGCCCAGGGATCGCTGTCACAGGACAACCTGTTCGGTTACGGTCTGCGTCTCAACCTGAGTGGTTCTTTGGGGGGGGTGAGTACGACCTATTCTCTCGGTTTGACGGACCCGCATTTTCTTGATACCAACTGGACCCTTGGCGGCGAGGTTTACAAAACTGAGCGTGAGTACGACGATTATGATGAGCACCGTCTCGGTGGTGCCATCAGAACCGGTCATCCGGTTACCCGCTATGCAAAAGCTTATTTGACGTATCGTTATGAACAACAGGAAATTCTCAATGTCAGGCTGACCGATGACCCATGGGTTGAGGAGGGCGAGTCGGTCCTTTCCTCCGTCAAGGCGGAGTTGAGACGTAACAGTACCGATTTTTATCAGGATCCCAGTCGGGGAGGGATTTCCAATCTCAGTCTGGAGTATGCCGGACTGGGCGGTACCGAAGATTTTCTTAAGGCCATTGTTGAACATCGTCACTTCTACCCGCTATTCTGGGGGACTGTGTTTTCAATCCACGGTGAAATCGGGTATGTCGTCTCAACCAGTGATGAACCGGTATCGATTACCGAGAAATTCTTCCTCGGCGGTATCCATACAATCCGTGGCTTTAAGAGTCGTGAGGTTGGCCCGATGGATAAGAATGGTTATTACATCGGTGGTGAAAAGATGGGTTACTTCAACTTTGAATATCTATTTCCGATCTATAAAAGTCTTGGTTTAAAGGGGGTCTTGTTCTACGATACCGGAAATGCTTGGACAAAGGATCAAGATTATTTCACCGATATGCGGCACAGTGCCGGGGCGGGGGTGCGCTGGCAGAGTCCGATGGGACCGTTACGTTTTGAGTGGGGATATAATCTTGATCCCAGAGATGATGAGGAACAGTCTGTTTTTGAATTTACCATAGGAAAAGCCTTTTAAGGGCTTCAATAAAGGAGAACGTTATGAAAAAAGTTATTGGAATTTTGTTTGTTTTGTTGCTGGTTTCCGCACCAGCTTTTTCAGCTACGAAAATTGCTTATGTCGATTTGCAAAAAGCGCTGAATCAGTCGAAGGTCGGAGCACAGGCAAAAGCTGACATCGCAGCACAGGCAAAAGAATACGAAAATG
>CAZQFI010000262.1:0-2191 GCA_964592545.1 uncultured Geobacteraceae bacterium | reverse complement strand
TCTGGATGCCCCCCTGTTTTGCGGGGAAACCCGGGAGATGGCGGGATCAGCTATCAGGGTGCAACGATCTGTTTTTCAGATGATCCCGGGCTTGGGATCAACACTTTTTTCTGACACTTTTAAGCGAGGATGTACGCTTTGGAAAAGAAACATCGGGACCATATTGGTGATCTGCACCGGCGTGCTTTGACGGTCGATGCCCATTTTGATCTGACCTACGATGTCGCCAACCGTCGTGAACGGGGAGAATCGAAGGTTGTTGAGGAGAGATATCTTCCCCATTTTGCGGGCGGCGATTTTAATTTAATCGTTTCAGCAATTTTTATTAATGATGTTTACCTGCCGGAGATGGGGTTGAGGAAGGCTCTTGATCAGATCAGTTATCTCCACGATGAAATTGCCGAATCACCGGGAAAATTTCGGATTTGTCGCACTATAGCAGAAGCACAAGCGGCCCGGAATGCCGGTGAATTGGCTATTTTTCTTTCTCTTGAGGGTGCCGACCCGCTGCAGAACGATCTCGGGCTCCTGCGCATTTTTTATGAACTTGGCGTGCGCGGGCTGGGGCTGGTCTGGAGTCGGCGAAATTATGCCGCTGACGGTGCTTTTTTCAGTGCCACTCGGGAAGGGCGCAAGGGCGGCCTGACTCCCTTTGGTGTCGCGTTGATTGAAAAGGCTGAAGCGTTGGGAATGGTTATCGATGTCAGCCACTTGAATGACGAAGGGTTCTGGGATGTTATTGAGGTTATCGGTCAACCGATCATTGCATCTCATTCAAATTGTCGGAGCCTTGCCGGATCGATGCGCAACCTGACCGATGACCAGATCCGGGCGATTGCTCGCTGTGGCGGAGTTGTCGGGATGAATGCCCTCAATGTCTTTATTCGCGATAACGAACCCGATGTGACTGTGGGGCATTTTGTCGATCATGTCGATCATATCGTCGCGCTAGCCGGAATTGATCATGTCGGAATCGGTTTTGATCTTTGTGACAGCCATGCTGATGTTCTCCAGATGGTTCCTGCTCTTGAATCACACGATGTTATCGATACCCATGCCGGATTGGGTGAGTTTACCCAGGAGTTGATTGTGCGTGGCTACAATGATGATGCGATCTTAAAAATACTCGGGGGGAATTTCTGCCGGGTATTTGCCGAGATTCTGGATGAATAAATCCCTCTTAACTGGTTAGAATACTATGAAAATAATTGTTTTTGGTGGTTTGGGATCACAGGGACGCGGGGCACTGCTGGATCTGGTCAGGAGTGCTGCCGTTGATGAGATTATTTGTGCTGATGCCAATCTGGAAGGTTGGAGCGATTTTTCCTCCAGAGTTGATACCACAAAGATAACTCCGGTTAAAATTGATGCCTCATCCAGGGATTCTCTGGTGGCACTGTTGCGGCAGGATGTCGATGCGGCGATCGATCTGCTACCACTTCCGTTTATGGTGAACGCATTTGAAGCCGCAATCGCAGCCCGGGTTCCTCTGGTCAGTACCAATTATGCTCACCCGTTACGCAAATTGCATCAACAGGCGGTTGATGCCGGTGTCAGCCTGATGCCAGAGTGTGGTCTCGATCCGGGTATCGATCTGGTGTTGTTCGGTTATGCCGTGAGGAAGTTTGACCAGGTTACCGTCCTTCACTCGTATTGCGGTGGGTTTCCTGAAAAAAGTGCCTGTACGAACCCCCTCAATTATAAAGTGACCTGGAACTGGGATATGGTGCTGACCAGCTCAAAGCGCGATTCAACATTTATCCGTCATGGCCAGAAAGTCCTGATTCCGGCAGCGGAACAGCACAGCGAAAAAAATGTTGTCAGAATCGATTTCCCCGGACTTGGTGAGCTTGAAGCAATTCCCAACGGAGATGCTGCCGTTTATACGGAGCTCCTCGGAATTAACGATACAATTGTTCAGACAACTCGCTATGCATTGCGCTGGCCCGGCTGGAGTGCTTTCTGGCGGCCACTGAAACAATTCGGATTTCTTTCTGATGAGAAAATCGATGTTGCCGGTTGTCAAATCACGCCGCACCAATTCGTCTCTTCACTTATCGGCCCACAACTTCAGTATTCCGCCTCAGAAAAAGATATTGTTGCCATGCAGAACGTTTTTGAGGGGATTGCTGCCGGTACAAAAAAACGGCTGACGACAAACTTATTGATCGAAAGGGATCTGGAATCGAGC
>CAZQFI010000261.1:0-4026 GCA_964592545.1 uncultured Geobacteraceae bacterium | reverse complement strand
AGAGTTCGACCGCCAGCGCAGAAGAGACCGCCGCCGTTGCAGAGGAGCTCTCCTCTCAAACCTCCTTCTTGCAGCAGATGCTGGAGCGGTTCAAAATTCTGGGGGGAGCAACCTACGGCAGCAGCTTTTCTCAAGCTCAGTCACCGGTTGTAAACACTCAGCCGACACCGCCTCAACCCCAGCAACAGGCGCAATCCTTACCGGCACCAGCAGCGGATGGCTGGGGCACAACCGATCCGGAAAAGGTGATTCAACTTGACGATGACGACTTTGGGAAATACTAAGTCCCAACCGGGTTAATCAATACTCTCAGGGAGATACATTGCTCAGATGTATCTCCCTTTTTTATGATTCCCGCCGCTACTGTGCGACCCCCTGCAACTGCTCAAGAAGACGCAACTGATCGTCCTCATTTTTAACCCCGGGATATCCACCCCAGTGAAGCAGCTCTTCAACCACAGGTTGAGATGGGGACTCCGTTTCACCATCCAGCCGAGTCAACAACTGCCGGCTGCGCAATGCGTCAAACCAGCAATGAAATGCTGTCAGTCGCTGTTTTGGTGTTGCATGATTTTTCTGCAATTTCTCCCAGACGGCCAAAAAATCGAGTTCATCCAACACCGCGGTTAAAGAGGGGGAAATTTTCTGAGCCTGGGCAATTATTTCCGGGCCGAAGCTATCCACCTGAGTCGTCACCAGATCCAACCACGCCCGAAGCCGTTTAAACGCAAAGGCAGAAACGAACCTGATTTTATCATCCCCTTCGACCTGACTTTGCACCACCCGCCCGGTACCAAACGGAACCCGTTCTGAAAAACGGGGAGAAGGTCGGACAACGGTTCCACGAAGCATTTCGACAGCAGAATCTTTTGCCAGTTGCTGGAGAAAATAGAAGTCTTCACCGCCACAGCGGCGATTCATCCCGCCTGATTTGATATACGATCGGGCTCGGCAGGCGAAAGCACTGCCGATGGTATGATAAGCATAGGGTGACCCCGCCAGCTCCAATCCAAACAGGTAACTGCGCAGATAGAGTTCATAACGTCGAATCGCCGCCTCTTCCCGAAGGCTCTCTGCCTGCTGGTGACGAAATGGAATCACCGCACCCCCGGCTCGACTCTTCGAAAAGTGGTGAAAAATTGTCTGCAGGTAATCTGAATCGACCAGAGTATCCGCATCAAGAGAGATCAACAGGGGATCGGAGCCCCAATTCAGGCGTGACAGGCTGCCATCAAAACCAATTTTTCTCGCCAGGCCAACCCCATCCCGGGGCGGCAGTTCCACTCCGGCAGAGCTGGCATCAATCCAGGCAAGGTTCAGTTGAGGAAACGGGGCTGTTTTCAGCCAGGCGAGGGTTTCTCTGTTGTCATCAAGTAATGGCGATGAGACCCCTTTGCGGTTGTTGACAACGACAATGATTACCGTCTGATCGCGATAGGTCGGGGGATTTTCGCACAAACGGGACAGGGTCTGTGGCAGGGTCTCTTTTTCACCCAGGGCAGGAATCACAAGCGCCGCAGAGAAATCGGTTCGCGGAACTCCTTCCACCACCCAGGGTGAAATAGCAGCGCGATTTTTAAGATATTTCTGGATTCTTTGTTTCACACGCAGATACTTTTGTAGGGCTGGATCGCGACCAGAGTCACCCAGCTCAGTTTTCCAGCCACGGGAGAAGCTCATCAAACACATCACCGGTTCCATCCAGCCAGTGAATTTTCACTCCCCGCTTTTCCATTCGGCGGAAAAACGTTTCCTGACGCTTGGCAAACTGTCCTATCGCGCTGCGTAACTTCTGTTCCATATCGTTACGATTCAATTTCCCCTGTAAATATTGGGCAATCAGTCGATACTCCAAACCATAAAATTCGAGTTTTTCCCAAGCGACTCCCGACTCGTGCAGATGCCTGACTTCATCAACCATTCCTGCGGCAAGGCGTTGCTGCAAACGAAGAGCGATCCGCTGCCGCAGTAGCTCCCGGGGCCAGCGGATGCCAAACACCAGCGGTGTCAGCTGTGGCAGTGGCGGCAAATCTCCCGCAACTTTCTGCTCCCCCAGAGCAATTTCAATCGCCCTGACCAACCGCTCCCGGTCCTCAAGATCGGTTTTATTGTGCTGCTCCGGCTTGAGCTGAAGCAATTTCCGGCGAAGATCATCATCACTGAATGCCTCAAGCTCTTTCCGCAACGGAAGATCAGGTGGAACAGCAATCAGTCGGTAACCGCTGAGAACCGCATCGAGATACATCCCGGTTCCGCCACAGATAACCGGAAGTTTCTGCCGCTGCCAGATCTCCTCAATGGCCGTAAAACAATCGCGTTGAAACTGAAAGACGTTATATTCACTGCCCGGTTCGGCAATATCAATCAAATGATAGGGAATCTCTCCATATTCAAACAGATCTTTCCCGGTACCAAGGTCCATCCCCCGATAGACCTGACGGGAATCGGCCGAAATAATTTCTCCGGCCACATGGCGAGCGACTTTGACGGCCAGACCGGTTTTCCCCCCGGCTGTCGCTCCCAGAATAACCAGCAGATTATAATCGTTGTTCTTCACCACCATCTGTCTCTCCGTCAGCCGAGAATACAGGAAAGCCATTTTATTGCCTATCCATATTCTGCTATAGTCCCGAGCATCTTCCAGCAACCGACAAGAGAGCCCATGGAACTCAACCAGCCGATCATAATCCCGCGGAGCGACCACCCGATATCACGCCAACAGCTTGATCCCGACTGTCTCAAGGTTCTCTACCGGTTGCACCGGCATGGCTACAAAGCATATCTGGTCGGTGGGAGTGTCAGAGATCTCCTCCTGGAACGGCAACCGAAAGATTTTGATATCGGGACCGACGCCACCCCCAACCAGATAAAAAAACTGTTCCGCAACTGTTTTCTGGTCGGGAGGCGATTTCGACTGGCTCATATCCGCTTTGCCGGACATAAGCTGATTGAAGTTGCAACGTTTCGCCGTCAACCTGAGCCACATGAATTACCGGACAACCAGGACGACCACTTCTTTTTTGTTCAGAATGTTTTCGGGACCCCCGCGGAGGATGCCGCTCGCCGCGATTTCACCATCAATGCGCTCTTCTACGATATCGGCAACTTCTCGGTTATCGACTACCTTGGCGGAATAGAGGATCTTGAAAAGAAACGGTTGCGCTCAATCGGTGATCCGCACGTCCGCTTTGTCGAAGATCCGGTCCGGATGCTTCGGGCCATCGAATTTGCAGCCCGCCTCAATTTCACAATTGATCCCGAAATCTACGCCGCTATTGAGGAGCACAAAGCGCTTCTTGCGACGGCGGCCCCGGCACGGGTCCGGGAAGAGATTATGGCGCTGTTCCATTACAAAATTTCAGGTCCGGTCTTAAAGCACTGCCGCGAGCTGGGGATGCTGCCCCACCTGCTGGCGGGATACCCGGGAAGCGACGAAAGTATTGATCTCCTGCAAAAAATTGATGACCGGACAGCGTCAGGAATCCCCGTTGAGGAAAGTTTTGCCATCGCCGCGCTCTATCTGCGGCTATTTATGGATAATTGCCTCCCCTTTTCGTCAACAAACATCACCGAAGCAATCCGCAAAGCAAACGAGATCGTGATCCCCCACTGTCTCTATTTCAGCATCGCCAGCGGAATCCGTCATCAGGCGAAAGAATTACTGGTCGGCTGTTTCCGGCTTGCCCGGGGTCGCGGTTTCCGCGGGGAAAAACGTTTTCTACACCACCCCCAGACCCCACTGGTCTGCGAATTGTTCAGGCTCTGGTCACAGGTCAGGCCGGAACTAGTTCCTCTGGCTGAATCATGGGAAAACGCCATGAAAGCATCAAATGAAACCGGCCCAAAATCGGGCAACCCCAGAAAAAGACGGCGCAAAAAACCACGCAGAAATCCACAATCGCAGCCACAATAACATTAATCACATAATATTAAATTATTGCAATATTCTTTCCGATTTGCTACCCTGCTGGCTGTGATCGCTGGCACCGCCTCCCTCCCATATCCCGTGTTAGCTCAGCAAGATAA
>CAZQFI010000260.1:0-6213 GCA_964592545.1 uncultured Geobacteraceae bacterium | reverse complement strand
ATATCTACCGGACCAACAATCAGATCCGCAACATCGATTTCTTCTGCGTCTCTGACGAAGAGACCGGGAGCGACGATTCCAACTCACTGACGTCGGAGCTGTGCCGGAAGTACGACTATGTGCTGGTTTTTGAAGCTGCGGGAGCAGCAATGGAGCTGGTGATCGGCCGGAAAGGGGTGGGAACCTGGACCATCGACATTGCAGGACGCGCCGCCCACGCCGGCAACAAGTACAGTGAAGGGGCCGACGCCAATCTCGAAGCAGCCTACAAGTTACAGAAGCTGGTCGCCATGACCGACCTCGAGCAGGGGTCAACGGTCAATGTCGGCAAGATCCAGGGGGGAATCGGAGCAAACACCATCTCCCCGCAGGCATCTCTGGTTGTTGAAATGCGCTTCACCTGCGGCAGCGAGAGAGATCGCCTGCTGGCCGGGCTCGATGCCATTGTCGCCGACACAACTGTCCCGGGAACATCGGCCCGCCTGTCAGGTCGACTGCAGCGGGATGTGATGGAACCCAATGCACGGCAGGCTGCCCTGGTTGAAAAGATCGGCGAAATATCGGGTCAGCAGGTCCCCACAGAACTCCGGGGCGGCGGAAGTGACGCAAACATCACTGCCGCATCCGGCGTTGTCACCCTCGATGGCCTCGGTCCGTTCGGCGACAACGATCACACCGTTGACGAACGCGCCCTGAAGACCAGTTTTATTCAACGCATCTCGCTTGTCACAGATATTCTTTTATTTCATCAGCGGAATTCATATCTTGTTCGGGAGGATTAATCCATGAAAAATCGAACCATCGGTATATGGATGTACCAGAACAGCGGCGGAGATCTCATCGAAAAAAAACTGGTCGCGGGGCTGGAGGAGCGCGGGATCGACGCGATCACCGGACTCAACCTCCGCTACGCAGATGCCCATAACGACGGTATTTTCTGCAACGGCGTACAGATGGATAACCTGGATCTGTTCTTCTCCTACAATGCCGGTGACCAGAGCATGTACCAGACCTATCTCTACGAACTGCTCGATATCCATATTCCGATTATCAACAGTTTCAAGGGCTTCTCTATTTCCGAAGACAAGATGAAAACCAACACCGCCCTCAGAGAAGCCAAAATTTCCAGCACAAATTTCTACCTGTGCCACCGCGATGAATCAGAAAAGTTGCGGGAAGCGCTGACCAAGTGGAACTCCAAGGTTGTCTATAAACCGGTTGACGGCTGGGGCGGAATGGGGATGACGTTGATAGAGTCAGAGAACGATCTCAACAAAATTCTGCCGTTCTTAAATCAACTCGATATCCGTTTCTTCTACATCGAAAAATTTCTCAATTACGATGGTACCGATTACCGGGTTGATGTTGTTGACGGTGAAGCAATTAGCTGTTACGGTCGCCGCGCTAAAAAGGGAGACTGGCGCACCAACATAACCTCCGGCGGCAGCGTTTTTCTGCGGGAACTCAACGATGATCTCGCCAACCTGGCTGTCCGGGCGGCGGCAGCGGTGAGCCTTGATATCGCCGGGGTTGATATTATTTACGACCGGGAGCGCGAAGAATATGTCGTCCTCGAAGTCAACGGCATCCCCGCGTTTGCAACACCGGATCAGGAAGCAGCCGGTCTCGACTTCAATCAGCGGAAAATTGAAAGAATCATTGAATTAATCGATCGCAAAACCAGCATCCAGAAATAGAAAAGGGAAAACAATAATGAAATTACCAAAAATCGGCCTGCTGTACATGGATTATGTCCTCCAGTTTTTTCACCAATCGAACTTCAAAGGGTGGCCCGACAAGATTGAGACGGTGACCTATCACTGGAAGAATGATGCCGATCGTCTGATCAGAGAGATCAAAAAGAAGAAGATCGATATCCTGGTTGGCAATATTCCGGCCACGGCGTACGAGACATTTCGTAAAATAGACAAGGCTCTGCCGGGGGTCCGCTTTGTCCCGTCACTGGAGACTCAGTTCCCCAACAAATCGAAAGAGAATGTGACCCTGTTCTGTGAAAAGCACAATCTTTCACACCCGAAAACGAGGATATTTTACAATGCGGAGGAGGGGTTCAAGTTCCTGGAGAACTGCTCCTATCCCAAAATCATCAAACGCTCCTACGGACCCTCCAATTATGGCGGCTATTTTGTTCATAAGGTCGATTCAAAGGAGGAGGCCATCGCCCTGCTGAAAAAGAAGAAATACCTCCCCCATTACATTCAGGACTGTGTCCCCCTCAAGGCCGATATCCGCGTCATGCTGATCGGGCACAAACCCATCTGTGCGTTCTGGCGCAAGGCCGGCAAGGATCAGTGGATCACCAACACCAGCCAGGGCGGCTCCATGAGTTACGAAGGGGTCGACATGGGGGCACTGGAACTGGCGGTACAATCAAGCAAAGCGGCAAAGGCCGAATACTGGGCCTGTGATATTGCGGAACATGCTGGCAAATATTATATCCTCGAATGTGCGACTGCGTTCGCCGCGTTCCCGTATGTCCGTGACTGGATCGGTCAATATCTGATGTGGGACTTTTCCAACGGTCGCTTCCCGATTCCCCACGTCCCGCTCTACAGCTGGGAAGAGTTGGGGAAAATCAACCCCAACCTGCTCAGAACGATGCGCCATCTCTCGTTCAGCACATACACCCCGTCAGACGACGGAGCGACCTACATCAACGAGAAGAGCAGCCCGTTCCCGATGGATCGGACAGAGCCATCAGACCCCTCCGACTATCCGGAAGAGCACGATTTCAGCGACTATATTATCCGTGAGGAGAGTCAGTTGCCCGACCCGGTTCTGGAAGAAGCGGCAAAGGGGGAAGCCTCTCCGGCAGAGTCGGACAAGCAGAATCTCTATCTCCCGCAGGCAACTCTCACCGATCTGATGACACTCTACGGGATGGAAGAAGAGATGGCGGCGCAGCTGTTCACTTTTCTGCAGGAATATTCGATTTCCTCTCTGGACGATTTGAAAATATTCGACTGGGTCGATGACCGCCTGCTCGCCATCTGGCGGGACAATGTTCGGGTCCAATTGAATTTGAATACCGCAACTGTCGAGGAACTCCTCGCGGTTCGGGGCGTTGGTGAGGTTCTGGCCGAAAAGATCGTCGCTCACCGGGAAAAAATTAAAGCCTTCGATTCTGTCGACCAACTGCTCGGCGTCGACGGCATTGGCAAGAAACGTTTCAATAACATCAGCGGCAGCTTTACTGTCAGCGCATAAATCGGGATGTAGAGAAAACAGCAAGCATGAAGCACCTTTATCATTCATACCAAAATACCGTCGATTTCTTTACCTCACTGGCTCAACAGCACCCGCAGCATGTCCGGGTTGAAAGTATTGGTAAAACATGGGAGCAGCGGGAGATTGTCCTCGTCACAATCAGTGGGGACATCTCCTCTGCCGATAGCAAACCGGCCCTTTTTTATACCGGAACAATTCATGCCCGGGAATATATCGGTGTCGAGCTGGCAATCGCTTTTGCCCGCCATTGCATCGCGGGAATGCACTACGACCCCCGGATTCAGGAGGCCTTCAAACGGTCGACCCTCTACATGGTTCCCTGTGCCAACCCCGATGGGCTTGAGTACTCACGGAACCACTTCTCCTTCTGGAGGAAAAACCGCCGCGAAAATGCCGACGGCAGTATCGGTGTCGACCTGAACCGTAACTTTTCGGAGGGATTCAAAAAGAACAACAACCCCTCCTCCAATGTCTATTCGGGCCCCCACCCGTTTTCAGAGCCGGAAACCCAGGCGCTGAAAGATTTTGTCGAGTCCCACCCGAATATTTCGATTGCACTCGATTACCACTCACAGGGCAACGTGTTTTTCCCGGCGCACAATTTTCGCCACGAAAACACCATCGATACAACCGACATGAACGTCCTCTGCGCCAACATGGCCGAGGAGATCCGTAAAGTGTCGGGGCGGGAATACGGGATTCATCAGGGGAAACCGCCGGCCAGTCTGATCAGCGGCAGTGGCCGGGAATATTACTATTCAAAAGGGATTATCGGGACCGTCGTGGAGGTTGGAACACAGAACATTTCGGACTACCTGAATACCATGTCGGAACACATCAATGAGCATATTCCGGCGCTCCTGACCGCCCTGAAAGAGGTGCCGAACTATGCAGCGGAAAACCCGCTGCACCGGCCCGATGCTTTCCAGCTGGGAGCCGTGACGTCAAACGATGTCGAACTGTTCTGGGAGTATCCGGAGATCAAGGAAGAGATCTACTTCGAACTCTACCGCAGCACCAAATACAAGGCGCCGTGCAACCGGGGCAACCTGCTGGCAATCACCAAGTCTCTCACCTATATCGATACCTGTCTGGAGAGCTCCCGGCGCTACTACTACCGCATTCGTGCCGTTGACCGCAGCACCGGTCTCAAATCGGCCTTTGCCCCCTACATCAGGGTGATGACGACCCCCGACCGGGACGAAATGACCAAAACCCTCCACCCCATCGCAGCCGAGACGGGGTATCTGGGAGAAAAAATCAAAAACAACAAACCCCACTTTGGTCGGAACTCCCTGTTCACCGGGATAAATACGACCAAAGGGGAGTGTATTGCGCTGCTCACCTTTCCACGGGAAACGATGCCCGACGATGCCATCATCAAATCGGTACGCCTGAACCTTTACCCCATCAACCGGGTCTCGGCAACCATCGAGAAATACGGGGAATGGAACGTCTCTCTTGTTGAAATTGACAATACGATCAACATTCACGATTTCCACGCTGTCAAGTCGGCTCCGCGGGTGACAACCGTCGGCAGACCCACAAAATCGCAGCACCTGACACAGGGAATCTGGCGCAACTTCACTTTTTCACATCAGGAATGTACCTGCTTCGAAGAGCAGCTGGGGAAAAGGAATAAAATCAGCTTTCTCCTGGAAGGGCCATCAAGCCTGCTCCCCTGGCGGGATTCACAGATAATGCAATGGGATATCGGCTACGGCCCCTTTGGGTATGGGCTCGAGTTCCGCCCCCATCTCGAAATTGTCTATACCCAGCCAACGGTCAAACACGAACTTTGCGCGGCCCGGACACTGAGTGTCGCACAGGATATCGAACACTCAGCGCGGCTGCTGAGCGGTTTTGAAAATGACAGCCAGCGTATCTATGGTTTTTTCGATTTCTCGCTGGATGAACTCCCCGACTTTTCCCGCACCATCATTGAGAGTGCCCACCTGGAGCTCACCCAGAAATCGGTGCAGGTTGTCGCGAAAGATGTCCGGTTTCATGTTGAGATGATAGAACCCCCTCCAGCTGCCGATTTTACAGCACTGAAAAACCGTAAAGTCATCGAGAAAATTGGCAGTGAGGCGAGTGCGCAGGAATTGCGACGCAAGGACACCCAGCCGTTCCCTCTGGATGTCTACACGATCAATATGCTCGAAGAAGCATGGCGACGGGGAGAAAATGTCAATTTTACCGTTGTTGCAACCTCTGCAACCCGCATCGTTAAAAATAATCTGGTGGAATGGGAAAACGAAACCGATGCCAACCCGCCGAAACTGATCATAAATACATTGGAGAAAAGGCGTTTCCCGGTTGATGAAGTGGAGAACCTGACCATCAGTCGGAATGGCGACGTCCTGAAACTGGCATGGGACAACCCGACCGATCCCGATTTTCGCGGTGTTGTGGTCGTCAAAAATGCCTTCCGGCCACCACAATCCCCCTACGACGGGCAAAAACTCTACGGTGGACGGGATAATTTCACCACCGACAAGTTCGGCGCCGATGATGTTGAAAAATATTACGCCGTTTTCAGCTACGATTCAGTCCCCAACTACAGCGAGCCGGCCTGGCTCCACTATAACGGCTGAATTCGAGATAGTGTTCAAAAATCTGAGTCACTTCTTTGCAATGCCAAAAACAGCAAAGGAGTGACTCATGACCAAGCCAGAAATCCCCTTCGACATGGAACCCGCCCCCAAGGAATTACGGACGGGTAATGCCTGACATTTTGTCTCTACTGGTTTTTGTTTAGACAGCATAACGCCATCATCCCCGACAAAATAAAGTTACGGAGTAACATAATGGCCAAGCTCACCGGTGGCTATGAAGTATAGTGGGATTTCGTCCGCGTGTAGCACTTTGTTAGACATTTATTGTGATGTATTTCAATAAAAACTTGAGATTTCGAACCAATATTCAGTAATGTAATGCACAGTTTTAGAATTCTTTTTCTCC
>CAZQFI010000259.1:0-3008 GCA_964592545.1 uncultured Geobacteraceae bacterium | reverse complement strand
CAGGCAACGACTGTCAGTGGGCCGATCTCGGCATCACCCGAAGCAAACACACCGTCCATATCGGTCAGCAGAATTCGTGACAGCGGATTGCCCATCTCGTCATTCAGCTCACGGTCAACAGCGTTCTTCAGCGGGATATACTTGGTAACAACGGTATTCCAGCGGGTAATTTTAATCCCGGTATCATCGGTAATGAACGAAAGATCGGGATCCTGACCGATGGCCGGAATCAACGTATCACACTCAACGATGAATTCACTGCCTTCGACCGGCTGGGGACGCCGCCGGCCCGAATCATCAGGCTCGCCAAGTTCCATCCGCAGACACTCAACCCCGGTTACCTGCCGGTTATCATCAACGATGATCTTTTTCGGCAACACCAGAAATTCAAACTGGACACCTTCTTCATCGGCACCGTCAATTTCCCAGACATCGGCGGGCATTTCGTTCCGCGTCCGGCGATAGAGGAGAATCGACTCCTCAGCCCCTTCACGCAGTGCCACCCGGACACAGTCGATCGCGGTATTCCAACCCCCGACGACACAGACCTTTTTGCCCATTCCCGTCGGCTTGCCGAGATATGCCTCACGCAGGAACTCGATACCACCGGCGAGGAAGCCCTTGTAGCCTTCGTTCTCACCTTCGACGCCCATCGGTTTCGACTTGTGAGCACCCGGGGCAAGGAGGACAGCATCGAATTTTTCCTTCAACTCCATCAGGCTGATATCTTTGCCAACACGGGTATTGTAGATAATCTCAACACCCATCGAGCAGATAATATCGATATCGCGCTGCAGAATATGGCGCGGCATCCGATAGGCAGGGATTCCAACCGCAATCATGCCGCCGCCGTAACCTTCGGGCAGAGCTTCATAGATGGTGCAGGGATAGCCCTCCATCGCCAGATAGTAAGCTGCTGCCAAACCGGCCGGGCCGGCACCGACAATCGCAACCGTTTTATCTTTTTTCGGTTTGGGCTGCATCGGCGGCTGATGGTTGTGCTGCCATTCGTAATCGGAAGCGGTTCGCTTGAGCACCATAATGTTGATCGGTTCATCAACATTGGCACGCCGACACGCGGTCTCACACGGATGAGGACAAACCCGGCCGCAGACTGCCGGCAAAGGCATGCTCTCACGGATAATATCGAGAGACTCGTCAAAGCGACGCTCTTTAATTGCCTCAATGTAAGCGGGGATATCGATATGGGAGGGACATTTATCCTGACAGGGAGCCGTCATCTTGAACTTGTACTCTACGGCTTTTTTCTGTTTTTTCTCGCCACGGATGTAGGCAAGGTAATCATCGCGGTAATGTTTGACGGTGTCGGCGATCGGAATTGCGGAGGTCATACAGAGGGTGCATTTACAGTTCTGTAGCAGCTCGGCAATATTCTCGATGGTATCGAGGTCGCTCTCGTCGCCCTTGCCGGCAATGATCCGCGCCAGCGTGTCCTGCATAACCCGGGTCCCCTTTTTACCGGGGGAACATTTGGCACAGCAGTAGTCTTCCTGAACATGCTTGGCATATTCAGCTGCCATTGCCACAACATCGACATCGGGGTCATTGATGATTAAACCATCCCACCCCATAAAGGCAGAAATCTTCTTCTCACCATCAAAGGTGACCGGCAGTTTCTTTTTGGCGACCTCAACTTCGGCATCGCCACCCTGCCGATTATCGATAACCTGTCTTCCCCAACTGGAAAAAGCAACTTGTGACAAACCGGCCTCCTATGACCTGCTTCGACCCTCCAAAAAGGAAGGTCGAAAAACCCGCTAAAGGGTAGAATCACCAGATGTTCTGGCGGTTTTCAGTACTTCAAATCGTATACAGTATGCAGGTAGATACCACAAACGCCAAGCGTAAATCAAGGCTATTTTTCGGCGGGACGAGAGAAAAAAGGATGGCTAAAAAGCTGCAAAATCAGTTTGTTAGATTACCCGCTCTGCTCATATTTTACTGGTTCCAGGGAAGCGCAGGAGGTTCGTTTTTAATCATCCAGCTTCCCGATTCTGCCGATTCATCATCAATCTGCCGCCACTGCTGCTTCCAATGCCATTTTTTGATCCGGCTGGAGGGCAAATGGTAGTATTCCATGACATAAGAGACATCGGCACGCTTGCCGTCGGGGTAAATGTTGATACTTGAGATATGACTGTCGACCACGTGAAGATCATCATCCTCGGCGAACTGCTCCAGAAAAGCGGAACGGGCATCGGGGATGATATAGGCGGCAGCCGTCGAATAGTCACCCCAGCGCATCGATTCACTGAACCCCTTGCTGATGGTATCGAGCCCCGGTCCCATCTCTATATTTCCCAAACAGGCAGTCAATACCAGGCAACACAGGACAACGGCCAATAGCTTACGCATAGCATCTCTCCACTCGAATCGGGCTGTTTCAGCCCTGTTGCCCACGCTGACCATTTTCCTTTAGGCGGGCAATTGTTGTCCGATAATCGTCAGTACCAAAAACAGCACTTCCGGCGACAAACACGTCGGCTCCGGCAGCGGCAATCTCTTCGATATTTTCGGTTTTCACCCCACCATCGACTTCCAGTTCGATCGACAGGCCAAGAGCATCAATCTGCTGGCGCAACTCGGTAATTTTCGGTAAGCAGCTGTGGATAAATGACTGACCGCCAAATCCGGGGTTCACCGTCATCAGCAGCACCAGATCGAGATCGGGAAGGATCATATCGAGAGCCGTCAGTGATGTTGCCGGATTGAGGGAGACCCCCGCCTTTTTCCCCAGCGATTTGATCAGCTGCACCGTGCGGCGGAGATGGCGAACCGCCTCGGCATGAACAACAATAATATCGGCCCCCGCCTCGGCAAAATCGGGAATATACTGATCAGGGTTCTCGATCATCTGGTGAACATCGGGGGGCAGTTCTGTTACCGGGGGAACCGCATCTACAATCAGCGGGCCGATGGTGATATTGGGGACAAAGTGGCCATCCATCACATCGACATGGACATAATCGGCACCAGCTGCATCGATG
>CAZQFI010000258.1:0-2705 GCA_964592545.1 uncultured Geobacteraceae bacterium | reverse complement strand
GGGGAACAGCTCCCAGCAATTATTTACCTTCAGTTATGATACCCGTGCTCCGATTATCTCAATCCTGAGTAAAGCCCACAATTTTACCAAAGGGGGCAGCGGGCTGGTATTGTTCAGCCTGAATGAAGATGTCGAGATGACCGGTGTTCAGTTCGGCAGCTATTTTTTCCCGGCATTTCAACAGGATTCGGGGAATTACGCCTGCCTGTTTGCTTATCCTTACAATGTCAAAGAGAGCGATTTTGTCCCCCGGGTTGTTGCCCGCGATTTAGCCGGGAATGAGCGGCGGCTGGGGATTTATTACCGGGCAAAAAACAAAAAATTCCGCCATCGCAAGATTAATATCTCAGATCGGTTTTTGACTCAGAAAATTCCCGAGTTTGAGGCTCTCGCTCCTGATGCCAGTTCTCCCATTGATATTTTTCTCTATGTGAATCGCGAGGTCCGCCAGCAGAATCGGGACAAAATTGCCGAGTTTGGCAAGCAGACATCGCCCACCCCGCTGTGGGAAGGAGCGTTTCTGCGTCAGCCGAATGCGGCAACTCTGGCTCAATTTGCCGACTACCGAACCTATTATTACAAAGGGAAACAGATCGATAAACAGGTTCATCTGGGGCAGGATCTCGCATCGGTTGCCCAGGCCGGGATTATTGCCGAGAATAGCGGTGAGGTTGTCTGGGCGGAGTATCTGGGGATTTACGGTCTCTGTGTCATTATCGATCACGGTCTTGGCCTGCAATCTCTCTATGCTCACATGAGCCAGCTCGATGTTCAGCCGGGCGATGTTGTCACCCGTGGTCAGGTGATCGGTCGCAGTGGTGCTACCGGGATGGCAGGGGGAGATCATCTTCACCTCGGTGTTTTTGTCTCCGGAGTTCCGGTTCAGCCGATTGAATGGTGGGATGCCCACTGGTTGCGGGACAATATTGAGAGTAAATTGAGTATAAACTGATCGGGTGAGATCATTTTTTTGAATGTTATCTGTTATAGACATTTTCCCCTTAACGACGAGAAGAGGTTGATCTGATGAAAAAAGTGATGTTGTTCCTGCTGGTTCTTCTGGCGCTATGTTTCTCGGTGAATGCTTTCGCCATTACGGCAAAAAAAGAGATCAAGGCCGGATTTGTCTATGTCGGTCCGGTTGGTGATGCCGGCTACACCTATGCCCATGACCAGGGGCGTCAGGAGATGGAAAAGCTCCCCTTTGTTGAGCCGTCAACCTTTATTGAGTCAGTTCCTGAGGGGGCCGAGTCGGCCCGGGTTATCAATGGCCTGGTGCGCAAGGGGCACAACCTGATTTTTACCACCAGCTTTGGTTTTATGGACGCCACCATCGATGTTGCCAAACGCAACAAAGATATCGTCTTCATGCATTGCTCCGGTTTCAAGACTGCTGAGAACGTCGGGACTTATTTCGGGCGGATGTATGAGCCCCGTTATCTTGCCGGTATCGTTGCCGGGAAAATGACCAAGTCAAATATTATCGGCTATGTCGGTGCGTTCCCGATTCCCGAAGTTATCCGCGGCATCAACGCGTTCACTCTGGGGGTTCGCAGCGTCAATCCCAAGGCAGAGGTTCGTGTTGTCTGGACCCAGACCTGGTTTGATCCGGGCGTCGAGCGGGATGCTGCCGACAGCCTCCTCGATGTCGGTGCCGATATCCTTGCCATGCACCAGGATGCTCCCGCAACACTGCAGGCTGCCGAAGCCCGCGGTGCCTATGTGATCGGTTACAACTCCGACATGCGGACATTCGCTCCCAACGCTTTCCTGACTGCACCCATCTGGAACTGGGGCGCTGTCTACACCAAGATTGCCGAAGAGGTTCACAACGGCACCTGGAAGTCAGAGCAGATCTGGTGGGGGATGAAGGAAGATCTGGTTCGCCTCGCCAAGTTCAGTGACAAGGTGCCCGCCGATGTTCAGGCCCTGGTGGCCGAAAAAGCCAAAGCGATCAAAGCGGGGACGTTTCACCCTTTCACCGGTCCGATCAAGGATCAGAGTGGCAAAATTACTGTCCCTGCCGGAAAGACTGCGGCTGACGGCGACCTACTCGGGATGAATTATTTTGTCGAGGGTGTTCAGGGTACAATTGCCAAGTAGCACTGTTCATCAATCAGGGCACGTCCATTCGGACGTGCCTTTTTTAGTCGATGGTCCTAGATGTCCGATATTCTGCAGATAAAAAATATCCGTAAAACGTTCCCCGGGGTGGTTGCACTGGATGATGTCTCTTTTTCGGTCGCTCACGGGGAAATTCATACCCTGCTGGGGGAGAACGGTGCCGGAAAAAGTACCCTGATGAATGTTCTGACCGGTCTTTACCACCCGGATCGGGGGGACATTCTGATCGGCGGAAAGCAGATCCATTTTATCAGCCCACGCGATTCTCTTGCCTGCGGTATTGGAATGGTCCACCAGCACTTTATGCTGGTTCCGGCCCATTCGGTTTTTGAGAATATCCTGCTGGCTCTCGATAATGTCCCCAACTTTTTTAATCGGAAAGTCTACAAGGAAAAAATTCAGGCGCTGCTCGATGAGTTCGATCTCGACCTCGATCTTGATACTCCGGTATGGAGACTGTCGATCGGAGCGCAGCAATGGATCGAGTTGATTAAACTGCTGATGCGTGACTGTGAACTGTTGATTCTTGATGAGCCAACCGCAGTCCTCACCCCGCAGGAAGCCAGCCGGTTGTTCAGTGT
>CAZQFI010000257.1:0-5842 GCA_964592545.1 uncultured Geobacteraceae bacterium | reverse complement strand
CGAGAGCTGTCCTCAGCAGGTGATGACCTTCGGTAAGCGGAAGGATCTGATGAAGATCGCCAAAGAGCGGATTCACAAGAATCCCGAAAAATATGTCGATCATATCTATGGTGAAAAAGAAGTTGGTGGTACCGGCTGGTTCTACATCTCCAGTGCTCCGTTTGAAGAAGCTGGATTCGATATCACTTTGCCGAAAAAGCCGATTATCGATAACGTTAAAGATTTCCTCGCAATTGTCCCGATGGTTCTGACCATCTGGCCAGCGCTGTTTACAGGTTTCCACCTGCTTGCAACCAAGGGAAAATCTCATGGTCACGGAGATGATCACAGCCACGATGAGCAGGAGGGCCACTAACAATGAAAAAATTAGCGACTTATGGCGTTAAGCCACACGATGCAGCTTTGAAAGCTGACGGTGAGAAGTGGTCATTGATGGAAAAACTGCTTCTCGGTCTAACTCTTGACCAATATATCGGTCAGGTCTTGCGGAATAAATTTAACTGGCTGCTGGGGATTATCTTTGCGATCGGTATCCCGGTGATTATTTACCGCTTCTTCTTCAGCCTGGGTTCAGTGACCCACGCTTCCTACGATTATCCGTGGGGCTTATTCCTCGGGTTTGGTCTGTTCTGTATGGTGCCGCTGTCGGCATCGGGTTTTATGCTCGGGACAACCGTTGAAATTTTCGGCCGGCACGATTTTGAGCCGATTGAGCGTTTGGCACTGCTGAATGGTCTGCTCGGTTACTTCTTTGCTGTTGTCTACCTGCTGGTTGACCTCGGGCAACCGTGGCGCCTCTCTTATCCGATGGTTTATTCCTGGGGCCCTGCCGCTGTTCTGTTCCTGGTTGGCTGGCACGTTGCCACCTACCTGTCGGTTCAGGTTGCTGAAGTTTCAACCGCCTTTTTCGAGTGGATCGGATTCCAGCGCGGCTACGATTTTATCCGCAAGGGAACCGTTGGTCTGACCGTTTCGGGGATCATCCTCTCGACTCTTCACCAGGGCGCTCTGGGTGCATTGTTCCTGTATGCTCCGGGCAAGGTTCATCCCCTCTGGTATTCGGCTCCATTCCAGTGGATTCACTTCTTCACGTCGTCGATTCCTGCCGGTCTGTGCATGGTCATCTGTGTCAGTACGATCGTTATCTACACCATGAAGTGGCGCTGTGATGATCGCTTCATTGACAACCTTGACCGCATCACTATTTCGCTGGCCAAAGGTGCTGCAATGGGTCTGATCACGTATCTGATCATCAAACTGATTGCTGTTGCACACGATAATGAGTGGGCATACCTGGCAACGGGCTGGGGTTACTGGTGGTTGTTTGAAATTATCGGCTTCGTTGTGGCTCCGTTGATAATTCTTTCCTACGGGATTCACAACAAACTGGTGGGGGTCTGCCGTATCGGTGCATTTGTCACTGTTGCCGGGATCCTGTTGAATCGCCTGAATACCGCGCTGATCACTTTCAACTGGAAACTGTATCAGGAGATTCCACACAAGTACGAGATCATTATTTCGATTACGATCTTCGCAATCTATATTACGACGTACCGTTTTATTCTTAACCGTCTGCCGATTCTCTATCAGTTTAAAGAAAAAGCTGAAAAGTAATCGGTTGTAGATTACTGAGGTCCGATCGATATAGAGATTCTATGTTGATCGGGCCTCTCTTTTTTCCAGCAGGAGCGCGGAAGTATGTTTGATAATCTGATCGCCAGAGCTATCGTGCCGGTCACAATTGCAGTCACAGGTTTTGTCATTTTTGGCTGCATCCTGCTGTTTTCATTTATCAAGGCGGATATGACCACCGCTGCTTTTCAAACGGCCGAAAACTGCGCCGACACCGTCATCAAATCGACCCGGTCCGCGATGCTCGAAGACGACCAGCGTGCCATCCGGAATATTGTGGAAAATATCGGGACTCGCCCCGATGTTCAGCTGATTAAAATTTTCGATCAGGATGGCAAGGTTCGCTACGCCGGAAAGAAGAGTCCCGAATCTCTGGTTGAGACGGTCGATTCTCATATTGGTGATTTGTTAAAGACCGCTCCGGGTCAGATCCCGGAAATCCTTCACGATATTGACCATTCAAGTGACCACCTGATCGTGACCCGCCCCATTTTGAATGAGTCGAACTGCTCAACGGCAGCTTGCCATTTTCACAGTGAAAATGAGCCGATCCTCGGATTTTTCAGTATTGCTATTTCAAGCAAGCATCTCGATAAAACGCTTGCATTGCTTCGAAGCCGGATGATAGTTTTCAGCGTGATGGTGTTATTTCTGACGGTCGGGGGTGTCACTGCCCTGCTGAGGATGAATCTTTTCCTGCCGATCCTCCGATTGACATATAATGCCGAACAGGCGGCTCAGGGGGTCGCTGAGCCCGATTTACCAAAATCTGATAACAAGCTGGGAAAACTCAACAAGGATTTTCGTCTCCTGGTCAAGCAGCGGGATCAGGCCTTTGCCGACTTGAAGGCTCTGGATGCCCAGAATAGAAGTGTCAATGATGGATCCGACAACTCAGGAAACCGAAACACCACTGCCGGACATCAATCCTCTGCGGAAGCAGGTTCAGGCAAAGATTAAGAAACTGGAGCTGCTCTCCAGTTCAGGCCTCTGGATTTTGGCTCTATTTACCGCTTTAAGCATGGGGGCTTTTCGCAACTTCGATTTTGTCCCCCCGTTAAGTGAAAGTATCCGTGCTGCTCTTGGTGCCGGCCCACCGGTCAAGTACATCAACTGGGCACTGGTTGTTTACGGCTTCTCGGCGATTATCCTGATTTTGACTCAAATGGCAAGCGATAAAAAGCCGCGTGGTGCACTGGCTCATTTCGGCTATCTTGGTGCCTTCTATCTGTTCTACCATTTCTCTGAAGGCTTGAGCGAAAACTTCTGGGCGATTTTTGCGGTGGGCCTGACGATCCTCGGCTTGCAGAGTTACCACGTCTGGAACTACTATCACGAAAAGATTCAGGAACAGATCGAAATCTTAGAAGAGCTGGATAAGCTGGCCGATTCGTAATTGTGGGTTAACGCTAGAAATTTCTGGTAAACGTCAACATATACTGCATCCCCTGCATATCAAATTCACCCAGATCCCGACCGAAATCCAATTCTGCATCGACATATCGAGCTTGAAAGCCGCAAAATGTCGCTTTTGTGACCCTTATTTCAAAACCGGCCCGTGCGTATAGTCCAATATCAGCAGCCCCGGCAGATTCATCTTCTATGACATCGATGCTCGCTTCATCATCATTATCGGTTTTGAGGTTACCATACATCAGCAGTGGCCCGGCACCGGCATAGAGTCGGACTCGATTGCCCGGATGGATGTCGATATTGAGCCCGATCATTCCGTCGATCAGGAAGAATTTGTTTTTTATGTGGACATAAAGTCCGTTTCCACCACCGATCAGAGTTGTTGAGTAACTGTCAAAGCCGAAAAGAATGCCTCCCTCTGCTCCCAGCGTAACGGTATCGCCACCGAAGAGACCATATTGCCACATCCCACCGAACACGGGGATTGTCGGCATTTTCCCCTGATAGCTGTCGCCTGCCGAATCCTGCCGGGTGTAGGTGTCGCTCTTAAATTCCATGACACCGATTAATCCCTGCACCCGGTTGTGGTGTGCTTTTGTTTCAGAGGACGCTTTTGCCAGACCCGGCCCATACAAGCTGAGAAGTAAGGTAACCACTACAAGATAAGGAGTATATTTGAGTCGCATGTTATCCCTGTTTTCGGTGAACTAAAGTGACCTGCGGTCAACAAATTGTGCTCTATTCGGTTCGGCTGGTCACTTCAATCAGGTGATAGCCAAACTGGGTTTTGACCGGACCGAGAACTTTCCCAACGTCGCCACTGAAGACGACATCGTCGAATTCTTTCACCATCTGACCGGGAGAAAATTCGCCGAGCGCTCCCCCCTGTTTTCCCGAGGGACATTTTGAGTGTTTCTTTGCAATTTTAGCAAAATCGGCTCCCGCTTCGATCTCAGTTTTCAGTTCGTTACAGCGATCTTCGTTTGGAACCAGGATATGCCGTGCACTTGCTTTTGCCATTGATTTATTCTCCTTGTACCGCACAGTGTCGGGATGGGGTGGACTGTCAGCGTCTGGATATGCAAAGGTAACGCTTCTACCAGAGAGAGTTTCCATTCTGGATTAATTTCAGGAATCATGCAACCTCTGGCAATTTTTTTGTTTGGTGGAGAAACGTTCAAGTGGATGTGCCTGCCTGTAAAATTTCTATTTGCTCTCGACCTTTGTCGGGTTGTAAGCTGCCTTATCATTGTTTGAAATCACAAGTTGTCTGTAGAGTAAAGGACGTGAGCCTGTGTATACCGATATCGTGATGGACCATTTTAATAATCCCCGCAACGTCGGGCTGATTGAAAACCCTTCAGTGATGATTCAGGTTGGTGACCCCAACTGCGGCGATACGTTGCTGCTGTCATTGAAGATCAAAAAAGAGAAAATTGTCGACGTCAAGTACAAGATTTATGGCTGTGGTGCTGCAGTGGCCACCTCATCAATTGCCAGTGAGATGGCGAAGGGGAAAACTTTGACGGAAGCACTGAAGATCAGCGATGATGATATTGCCAAGGCGCTGGGGGGGCTCCCTCCCGAAAAGCTTCACTGCTCAAATCTGGCAGCAAGTGCGTTGCGTGGGGCGATTAATGAGTACCGTAAAGCAGAATTGAGAAAGGCGTAATCTGAATGACGCTGTTTTTTTTGTTGATTGCCGCCTACCTGATCGGTGCGATTCCGACCGGAGTGATTTTAACCAGGCTGGCGGGGGGTGAAGATATCCGTAATGCCGGCAGCGGCAATATCGGTGCCACCAATGTTTATCGGGTGGCCGGACGTAAACTCGGGATCATTACCTTGCTCGGTGACTGCCTTAAGGGGGTGGTTCCACTGGTCATTGCCATCCAGGGTTTCCACCTTGCGGAGACGGGAATTGCTCTTGTTGCAATGGCGGCATTTATCGGTCACTGCTATCCGGTTTATCTCGGATTCAAAGGGGGCAAAGGGGTCGCAACGGCATTGGGGATTTTTCTGGTTTTGTCGCCATTGTCGGTTCTCTGTGTTCTGGGTGTTTTTGTGCTGGTCCTGTGGAGGTGGCGTTATATCTCCCTTGCATCCATTTCGGCTGCGGCGGCTATTCCGTTGCTGGTTCTGCTGTTTGAGGGGTCGGCAACCCTGTTTGGCGCGACGCTGTTGATTGCCGCACTGGTGATCTGGAAGCATCGGGCCAATATTGAGCGGTTACGCAGTGGTACCGAAAACAAGTTTAAGGTCTGAATCGGGTTATGCGTAAATTTACTGTCTGGGTTGTTTTCCCTGCCTTGCTCATTGGTCCGGTGATTGCCTTCGTTATTTTTGGCCTGGGTTTTTCTCCTCTCACCCCGAAACAGCCGGTCTCATTGACTATTCCGGCCGGCAGCAGTTTCACTACCATTGCTGAAGAATTACAGGATAAAGGGGTGGTTCGTAATGCGTTGGCGTTAAAGCTGCTTGCTCGCTGGAACGGGCAAGCCGGCAAGATTCAGGCCGGGGATTATCGCTTCAGTGATCCGGCAACGCCCGAAGATGTCCTCAATCGTTTGATTGCGGGTGATGTTGAAAAAGTCAGCCTGACGATTCCCGAAGGGTTTACTCTCAGGCAGATTGTCGAACGCATTGACAACAAAGATTTCGGGGATCGTGAAAAGCTGCTGCAACTTGCTTACGATCGCAAATTTATCAAATCGCTGAAGGTTGATGCGACCAGTCTGGAAGGTTATCTGTTTCCCGAAACCTATCTGTTTGCTCCCGGAATTGGTGAAGAAGCGCT
>CAZQFI010000256.1:0-2199 GCA_964592545.1 uncultured Geobacteraceae bacterium | reverse complement strand
AATTAATTACAGTCATGGCTCTTTACGTTCAAAACAGCGGGGATTTACGTTTTTAGAGCTGGTCGTTGTTATCGCGGTCATCAGTGTCCTGGCTGTTGTGGCACTCAATTACTACTACAAGCTGCTGGTGGATGTTGAAAGAACATCGATGGAGCATGACTTGGGTGTGATGCGCAGCGCCGTGAGTATGCAGGTCGCC
Source organism: uncultured Geobacteraceae bacterium (assembly GCA_964592545.1). Taxonomy (GTDB): domain Bacteria; phylum Desulfobacterota; class Desulfuromonadia; order Desulfuromonadales; family Geopsychrobacteraceae; genus Desulfuromusa. Next base: position 2,000 of record CAZQFI010000256.1, on the reverse strand, counting down.
GGACATTTTGCGGCGGGAAACATGGCTGGTCTTGAGGATCTTATCGGGAGTAATCCAATGGATCTTCTGGCTGAAAAACCCAACAACTATCTTGGTGTGATCAGCCACTATCATCTGGAAGACATCGAGACCGGAAGCTGGTTTTTTGACAGTCGAAAAGGAGAGTTGATCTACCTGGTTAAAAATCAACTCTATTTTGAAACCGGACTTCAGGGTCCTGCAAGGGTAAGTTTTAAGATTTTCCCGGTTTATTCCGATAGAAAGCAGAAGGGTGGAACCAGGAAATATATTTCGGGATTGACCCTTAAATCGTTGCAATCCTATCGTTGGCTGAGACCCTGGGGATAGCTTGAGATAAATTAAAACAATGGCGCTGATCGCCACCTGTAAATAAAAAGGAGCATGAAGAATGAAAAATCAAAGCGGTTTCACCCTGATTGAACTGGTTGTTGTTATCGTTATTCTCGGAATTTTGAGTGCGGTTGCTGTCCCTAAATTTATGGACATTCAACGCGATGCAAAAATATCAACACTCAACGGAATGAAAGGAGCAGTCCACGCTGCTGCTGGACTGGTTCATGCTAAGGCACTGATCAATGGGATTTCGACTGGCTGGATTGATATCAATAACAATGGAACAGTTTCTCGTGCTGACGGTGATGTCTATTGCTTCAATGGTTATCCGCGGGCTGATTTCATAGACAATGCTCTGGATGATTACAGTGGTTTTACAGTTTCAAGAACTCGACCGACTTCAGAACTTCGATTAGATGGAGTTAACGGTTGTGAAGTTCAATATACTGAAGCACAAAATGCCGGTGATTCAATTACTGTTAATATTGATGACAGTAATTGTCAGTAGTTCCTTCTCGTTGTCTCATACCGAAAAGTTGGGCAATGATAAGAGTTCATAAAAGTAGTGTGGTTTTCATGCTTGAAAGAAAACGGAACCTTTTTTCAGGTTCCGTTTTTGGTTTTGGCTGTCATTAAAAAAGAGAGGGTCCAGGAATTTGAAGAGGTTACAAAAAACTTCCGGATTTACCCTTGTTGAGCTGATTGTCATTCTCGTCCTGCTGGGGATTGTGTCAGCTGTTGCCCTGCCACGCTTCTTTGGCCTTGCCGATTATCAGGTTCGTGCCGCTTATGATGAGGTGAGCGCTGCGGTCAGATACGCACAGAAACTGGCAGTCGCCAGCGGTTGTGATGTTCAAGTGCAAATTTATAACGATGGTTATGCACTGCAACAGCACCAGACGGGTTGCAGTAGCGGTAATTTTGTCGATATCTCCGATCATCCGGTCACCCGTAATACTTTTTCTGATGTTACGTTCACGCCGACAACCAGCTTTATCTTTGATAAAATGGGACGCAGCTCAACATCATTGACGATTCATGTTGGCGATAAAAGTTTGAATATCGTTGCTGAAACAGGCTATGTCGATGCTCAATAACTGGCAGAAAAGCAGCCCTGACAGGGATCTTCTCAAAAGGAGCGAGCGTGACTGTTTTATCGGGTCCGATTGTCGCGATCGTGAGCGGTTCCTGAACCGGTCCGGTTTCACTCTGGTAGAGCTGATTGTCGCGATGGTGATTATTTCAATTGCTATTGTCGGGGTGATGTCGGCTATCAACTACGCAACTCTCCATTCTGCCGATCCGGCGTTACGCCAGCAGTCGATTGCGATTGCCGAATCTTATCTGGAAGAGATCAGTCTTAAAAACTATACCGATCCCGATGTTGATGGTGAAGGGAGCCGGGCCCTGTTTGATGATGTCGATGATTATGATGGCTTAACCGACAATGGCGCCCGTGATCAAAATGGAAATGCTATCAGTGGGCTGGAAAATTTTTCTGTACGGGTCAGTGTTGCTCCACAGAATTATGGACCTTCAGGGATGACAGTTGCGGGGCTGAAGATTGATGTCACCGTGACCGATCTAAGCGGTGAACGTCTGACCCTAACCGGTTTTCGGGCTGATTATTGAGGCGACCGATGGAA
>CAZQFI010000255.1:0-2710 GCA_964592545.1 uncultured Geobacteraceae bacterium | reverse complement strand
ACTCCCGGCTCACCGACAAATAACGGATTATTTTTGCGCCGGCGACAGAGGATCAGAACGGTCCGTTCCAGCTCCTGCTTCCGCCCGATCAATGGATCGATTTTCCCCGCTTTCGCCCGGGCAATCAGCTCAACGGTGAATGCTTCGAGGGGATCAACCGGCTTCTGCTTCGGTTTGGACGTCTCCCCCGGCTTTGCCTCACCGGGGCTGGTATCGGGTTTTTCTGTCGCAGGGCTGCTGGTAACGTGGTGATGGGAGATATAATCGAGCAGGTCAACACGCTCGATCCCCTGTTGGCGGAGAAAATAGCAGGCGTGGGAGTTCTCTTCTTCGAGAATTGCCGCCAGCAGGTCACCAACACCGACGGCATCCTGCTGCGAAGCCTGCATGTGCAGAACTGTCCGCTGCAACATCCGCTGCAATGCCAGCGTCTGGCGGGGAACGTCGTCATCGATCTCTATCGTTGCCGGAAGCGGCTCGATGTGGACATCAAAAAACTTTTCCAGTTCCTGTTTCAGACCGTCGACATTCCCGCCACAGGCGGTCAGAATCCGCTGAGCGGAGTCTTCAAAAAGGAGCGCATAGAGAATATGCTCGGTCGTCAAATATTCGTGCCGCCGCCGCTGGGCCTCACGGACAGCCAAAGTAAATGCAATCTGTACATCCTGCCTAAACATTTCTGCCACGATCTTTCACGCCTCCTCAAGGGTGCAGCGTAACGGGAATCCGGCCTTACGCGCTTTTAAACGAGCCCGCGATGCCTTTGTCTCCGCAATCGCATGGGGAAATGTCCCGCAATATCCGACACCCTGAAAATGGATCGTCAACATGATTTTTTCCGCTTCAGCCGCCGGTTTGCAAAAGATTTCCTGTAACACCTCAACGACAAACTCCATCGTTGTATAATCGTCATTGTGCATCAAAACCTTAAATAAAGAAGGGGTCGTCTGCTGATCTTTGACGTCGACACTCTCTTTGGTTTTGTTGTCACTATTCGTATCCGGTATCGCCATAACACAATTTTTCCTGTTCAGCTGTTAAAATGTTCCGCTATAATACCATAAACAGAGCATGACGAACAGCCTGCGGGCCACCGGAAAGATGATCTCCTCATGAGCTTAAGACTCAGTAATCGCCGTAGACAACCCGACAAGATTCTGCGCCTGTTGGCATGGTCAAACTTTATCGCTGTCGCATCCTTGTTTGCCGCAATCTGTGTGATCGCAGCCGCCAAACCGAAGCGGATGAACTTTCTCGATCACTTCTACGGTGTGCAACGCCTTAATCCTGCCTGGAATATGGAGCTGGTCGGCTATATCGGGGCCCTGCTGGTGCTGAGTCTGATCGCCAGCCTCGCCGGACTCTACTTCAACAGTAAAAGGCTGAAGCGCAAGGGGGACCATGTCAACGCAACCCTGGTCTTAAGTCTGATCGCTTCAATTGTCAGCCTGTTCTTCTATCTCCGTTTCACCCTCACCTGAGCAGTGCCATCAATAGAGATCGTCCCAGCTGAGCGAAGATGATCGCAGCAGCTGTTCTTCCTGGTCCGGATGAGCCAGCAGGTAGCGGACCAGCCCGCTCAGCTGAAAGCTCCGGCCATCGCGATCCGACCGCTCCAGCCCGCTGGCAACCGCGCCGAATGCCACTTTATACAGATCGAGCTGAAACTGGTGCATCATCACCTCTGTCGTCACCCCGAAAGCCTGATCGGCAATCGCAGAGCGGCACGCTTCGACATCGATAGAGGTCACCCCCCGACAGAACAACGGCCGAACCGGGTAAATCGAGCAGCAACCGGAATCATCAAGAAAAGCACATTTTTTTCGCGACATCATCCGCTCATCGTCCTCAAGACCCCGCACAACCCGCCACAGAGAATCGATTTTTTCGGCGATCTCCTGCTGCTGTTTAGCGTCCCATTGGCGCAAAAAATGTGCGATGGCAATCCCCTCCAGCAGCGTTACCGAGACGTTAACAATACAACAATCCTGACAACCGGCATGACAGGCAATTAGACTGCGATCCCCCTCTTCATGCTGCTGAAGCAACTCCTCAGTCTCATCGAACAGACGGTTCAATGCGTCCAGCAACCCGGCAATATCTGTCGCAGCCGAAAAGCGTTCACTGACCTGTGACCACCAGGGTTTAAAGTCAAACTCTCCCATAATTTGCTCCCGCCAAAATGATTGTCGATTTGAAACCTCTCTGTTATCGTACCACTGATCTTTATCAGCACCACCTATTTATCGATAAATCAGGGGACAATATGACCTCATTGACCAACGAGAACATCATCCTGCTCACCGTAACGCTGGTGATCGGATTGATCTGTGGCTGGCTGACAGCTCGACTTCAGGCCCATCAGCGCTTGCAGCAGGCGCTGAAAAATGAGCAGCACGAGCGCGAAAACTTACTGCAACAGTTGGCACGCCTCGAAGCCCAACTTGAGGCGGAACAACGCTCGGGAGCGGAAAAGCTGCAACTCCTCAATGAAACCCAACAGCAGCTCGAACAGAAATTCCGCGCCCTCTCCTCTCAGGCTCTCGTCGCCAATAAGCAGAATTTTCGTGAGCTGGCAAAATCGACACTGGAAAACTTCCACCAGCAGGCACAGGGAGATCTTGAAACACGTCACCAGGCGATCAATCAACTGGTACAGCCACTACAGGAATCGCTGCACAAGGTCGATCAGAAGATCGAGCAGCTGGAG
>CAZQFI010000254.1:0-2117 GCA_964592545.1 uncultured Geobacteraceae bacterium | reverse complement strand
AACCAGGTCTGTTCAGCACTTGTTGATGGCCCGATTGGTAATATTGTCCTGATGGGGATGGGAGAGCCGCTGCATAACCTCGATAATGTCATTAAGGCACTGCAGATATTTTATCTCGACGATGGGCTTGGATATGGAACGCGGCGGGTGACGTTATCAACCTGTGGGCTGGTTCCAGAAATTGCCGAGTTAAGTCGGCGCATCAAGGTCAATCTTGCCGTCTCTCTCAATGCGACGACCGATGAAATTCGTGATCGGTTGATGCCGATCAATCAGCGTTATCCTTTAAGTGAACTGATGGCGGCCTGTCGTGACTATGCCAGGGTCACCCGCCAACGGGTGACGTTTGAGTATATTCTTATCGGTGGTCTGAACGATTCGGTCGCCGATGCAAAACGTCTGGTGAAACTACTCCACGGGCTTCGCTGCAAGGTGAATCTGATTGCCTATAATGAGCACGAAGGAGCCGATTTCAGGGCGCCGACCGGAGAGGCGATAAAAACCTTTCAGACTTACCTGCTGCAACGTGATATTGTAGCGACGCTGCGGGCAAGTAAAGGGCAGGATATCGCAGCAGCCTGCGGGCAGTTAAAGGGAAAACTTGATAAAATCCTGCTCGCCTGAGCAGTTTATCCAACGATACAGGAGGAATACTTGGGTATGACACAACCGGTTATTGGTGTTATTGGCGGCAGTGGACTTTACGAAATCGAAGGGTTGACCGATGTTCGTGAAGTGAAACTCGATACCCCGTTTGGTGCTCCATCCGACAGCTACGTGACGGGTCTCCTTGGCGGTGCCAAGATGGTTTTTCTTCCCCGCCACGGCCGCGGCCATCGCTTACTTCCTTCTGAAGTCAACTATCGGGCAAATATCTACGGAATGAAAACCCTCGGTGTTGAGCACATCATCTCGGTTTCTGCTGTCGGCAGTATGAAAGAAGAAATTGTCCCCGGGCATATTGTTATTCCCGATCAGTTTTTCGACCGGACACAGGGAAAGCGTGCATCCACGTTCTTTGGTGACGGTGTTGTCGGTCATGTTCAGTTTGCTGATCCCGTCTGCCCCGAACTTTCCCCGTTATTGGCTGATGCGGTGCGTGGTGTCGGTGCAACGGTCCATCAGGGGGGAACCTATATCTGTATCGAAGGGCCGAACTTCTCAACCCGGGCTGAATCGAATATCTATCGGAGCTGGGGTGTCGATATTATTGGCATGACCAATATTCCCGAAGCGCGGCTGGCACGTGAGGCCGAGATCTGCTACGGAACGGTTGCACTGGCAACCGATTACGATTGCTGGCACGCAGGACATGACGATGTGTCGGTTGAGGCGGTGATCGCAATTATTCAACAGAATGTCGCAACGGCTCGCAACATTATCAAGGCCGCAACCGAGCTGATTACTCAACAGCGACAGCAGCGGACGTGTCTGTGTACCGAGGCACTAAAATTTGCGATTATGACCGATAAAGATCTGATTCCGGCTGAAACCAGACAATCTCTCGAACCGATCATCGGTCAATATTTATAGAAGGGTGAAAAAATGGGTATTCTCGTTGTTGGCAGTGTTGCCTTTGATTCAATAAAAACCCCTTTTGGTGTTGCCGATGAGGTCCTTGGCGGGTCGGCGTGTTATTTTTCAACCTCGGCCAGTTTTTTTACCGATGTTGATCTGGTTGCTGTGATTGGTGACGATTTTCCGCAGGAACATATCGATTTTCTCAAGAGTCGTAAGATCGATCTGACCGGGTTGCAGAAAACCCGGGGGGAAACATTTCGCTGGAAGGGGCGGTATGATTACGATCTGAATGAAGCCCATACCTTGGAGACACACCTCAATGTTTTCGAGTCGTTCAAGCCGGAACTCCCGGAAAGTTATCGAGATGCTGAATATGTGTTTCTGGCAAATATAGATCCCGAGTTGCAGCTGGACGTGTTGCAGCAGGTCAGAAATCCTCAATTGATCGCCTGCGATACGATGAACTTCTGGATCGAAGGGAAGAGGGCTGAATTGATAAAGACCCTCGCCAAGGTCAATATTCTGGTGATCAACGAAGCTGAGGTGAGACAGCTGGCTGATGAGTCTAATCTTTTCAAAGCCGCAGAGATTGTCCG
>CAZQFI010000253.1:0-2521 GCA_964592545.1 uncultured Geobacteraceae bacterium | reverse complement strand
ATCGGGCTCTTCAATCTGATAACCGTCATCGATGCGCTGCCGAAACATTCCATATTCGTAACGAATTCCGTAACCCTGAACCGGCAATTGCAAGGTGGCGCAGCTGTCGAGAAAACACGCCGCCAAACGTCCCAGTCCACCGTTACCCAACCCGGCATCGGGCTCAACATCTTCCAGTTCTTCGAGTTCCAGACAGATATTCTCCAGTGCCGTAGCCAGGTTTTTCTCCAGTCCAAGGTTGAGAACCGCGTTCCCCAGCGCCCGTCCCATCAAAAATTCGAGAGAGAGGTAATAGGTCCTCTTGCAATCACTCTCTTCATAGGCATAGCGGGTATTTTTCCACCGCTCCATCAGCCGGTCACGAATCACCAGTGCCAGCGCCTCATAGGCATAATGGGTCAGACAACAGTTCCGGTCGCGCCCCAGATGGTTGGTATAATAATGGCGAAAATGCTGTTCCAGATCGGCTGGAGCCAACCCAAGGGGGGGAAGGTCAGTCAAATCAGGACAGGCTGAATCATTTCTAAAGCGTTTTTTATTCATGTGTCGAACCCTTATAACGTCAGTGGGCAACCGCCCAGTTTGCTCCGGTTCCAATATCAACTTTCAGCGGCACATCGAGTTCAACAGCCGATTCCATCTCAAACCGAATCAGCTCACTCACCTGCTCAAGCTCAGCTTCGGGAACCTCAAAGACCAGCTCATCGTGAACCTGCAACAACATCCGGGTGTCAAACGGCTCTTCCGCAAGCCGCCGGTCAATATTGACCATCGCCACCTTAATAATATCGGCAGCACTGCCCTGAATCGGATAATTGATTGCATTGCGCTCAGCATAGCTGCGAACAGCACCATTCCTGCTGTTAATCTCAGGAATCGCACAACGCCGCCCGAGCAGCGTTGTGACATAGTGGTTTTCCCGGGCCTCAGTTTTTTTCTCTTCGAGATACTTCAGCACTGCCGGATAACGCTCAAAATAGTGATCGATAAACTGCTGCGCTTCAGCACGGCTGATCCCCAGATCTTTGGCGAGACTGAACGCCCCCATGCCGTAGAGAACACCAAAGTTGATCGTCTTTGCCTGCCGGCGCATCTCATCGGTCACCATCTCGGGGAAAACGTTGAAAATTTCACTTGCCGTCCGCTTATGAATATCTTCGCCGGCAACAAAACTCTCCTTCAGGGCCGTCACATCGGCCATATGAGCCATCACCCTCAATTCTACCTGAGAATAATCGGCTGACAACAGAATCCAACCAGCGGCGGGGAGAAAAGCCTCGCGAATCCGCCGTCCTTCTGTTGTGCGAATCGGAATATTCTGCAAATTGGGGTCACTCGAAGAGAGACGACCCGTTGCAGTCACGGCCTGATTGAACGATGTATGCAGCCGCCCCGTTGCCGGATTAATCAACTTTGGCAACGCATCAGCATAAGTACTCTTCAGTTTGCTGACCGAGCGGTATTCAAGAATTCGGGCAGCGATTTCATGCTCTGTCGCCAGATTGTTCAACACCTCGACATTGGTTGACCAGCCGGTTTTCGTCTTCTTCCCTTTTGGCAACCCGAGTTTCTCAAATAAGACCTCCCCCAACTGTTTGGGAGAATTGATGTTGAATGCGCCCCCGGCCAGCTGATGAATTTCACTTTCGAGCTTTTCCAGTTTGCTCCCCATCTGCCCCGACAAGCTGCCGAGAAAATCACCATCAATCGTAATCCCCCGCCATTCGACCCGCGTCAGGACATCAACCAGCGGCATTTCGACATCGCGAAACAGTTCTGCCATTTCTCCGTCCGGAAGCTGTGGAAGGAGTTTCTCCGCCAGCTGCCAGGTGATATCGGCGTCTTCAGCGGCGTAGCGCAGCGCTTTTTCAACCTCAACTTCACTGAAACAGATCTGCTTCTTCCCCGTTCCGGTCATCTCGGAATAAGGGATCATCCGGTGATTAAGATGTTCCAGAGCCAGAGCATCCAGCCCGTGTGATTTCGCTTCAGGATGGGTGACATAGGAGAGAACCATCGTGTCGATTTCGACCCCGCGCAGCTCAATCCCGGCATTGCGCAGCACCAGCGCATCGTACTTGATGTTCTGACCAATTTTTTTATAGTCGCTATTTTCCAGTAAGGGACGAAGTTTTTCGACCACCAACTCCAAAGGCAGCTGTTCCGGAGCCCCAAGGTAGCGGTGACCGACCGGAACATACCATGCATGATCCGCCCGAATCGCAAACGACAGGCCGACCAGTTCTGCCTGTACCGCAACCAGGCTGGTCGTTTCGGTATCAAACGCAAACCGTCCTGCTGATTGCAACTGTCCAATCATCTCATCAAGTTCAGCAACATTCAGCACAAGCTGATAATCACCATTTTCAGCCGTCTGCGGTTTTTCCGGTGAAAATTCCTGCAACAATTTGGAAAACTCGAGATTTCTGAACAGAACCTCCAGAGCTTCCCGATCGGGTTCCTGCAAAATCAAATCATCGAGTTCAACATCAAGCTCAAGATCGTAAATCAGATCTGCCAG
>CAZQFI010000252.1:0-12637 GCA_964592545.1 uncultured Geobacteraceae bacterium | reverse complement strand
CTCAAATTTACCGCGATCCTCTCTCTGGGCGTTTTGCTCGCCGTCATTATTATTGCAATCCGTCGTGCCAGGGCTGTTACCAAGCCGTTGTCAAAGCTGGTCGATGCTGCCGAAAAACTTTCACAGGGTGACTTTTCTGTTCAGGTTGAAATTCAGAGCCATGATGAATTTGAAGAACTGGGAGAGACCTTTAACCGGATTGGACCTCAACTCAAAGAGAGACAGGAGATCAAACAGTCGCTTGCAGTTGCTAAAGATATCCAGCAGTTGATTCTCCCCGTTGAGACCCCCAAACTGGAAAAATTTGATATTGCCAGCCGGCTCGACTACTGCGATGAGACCGGTGGCGACTACTACGATTACATCGAAATGAATTCGGGGCGCTGGGGGCTTGCCGTTGGCGATGTTGTCGGTCACGGAGTTGGAGCCGCGCTGTTGATGGCCTCTGCAGCGGGTATCCTCCATGCCGCGATTGCCAACGGGGAAGAGGATCTCGAAACCCTCTTCTCCAGCCTCAACGTCTTTCTCGAAAAAGATGTTGGAGATATTCGCTTCATGACCCTGTTTTTCACCATCATTGACCCCGAGACACAATCGCTGCAATGGCTCTCTGCCGGCCATGGTCCGATGTTTCTCTACCGGGCGGAAACGGGTGACGTCACCGAGTTGACCGCAACAACAATGCCACTTGGAGTCATGAGTGATGTCGAATTCAAACCGATCCAGTACGAAACTCTGGCAGCCGGTGATATTCTTGCGGTAGGAACCGATGGGATCTGGGAAGCAACAAACCCCTCAGGAGAACTTTTTGGTTCAGAGAGGGTCGGTCAGTTACTGAAAGATTTCGCAGCATATTCTGCCGAAGAAATTATCGAGAATATCCTCCTTCAGGTGGAGGCATTCCGGGAAGAGATCCCTCAGGACGACGACATCACCTTAATTGTCCTAAAGGCTTGCTGACCATCCCGGTCGTCACATCTCTCTATCAGACAAAGAGCCTTCTGGATACTCCAGAAGGCTCTTTGTTTTGTCCTGTCTATGACACTTGTAAAAAGCAGGAATCAGTGGAAATGGCTGGCATTGATAAACATGTGAGCGATGATACTGGCAGCGTAGCCAAGAGCAACGGCCCAGGTCCATCTCATGTGGGCACCAAAAGTATAAATACCGCGTGCCGTTCCCATCAGAGCAACCCCGGCAGCTGAACCGATCGACAGCAGACTGCCACCGACCCCTGCAGTCAAGGTCACCAGCAACCACTGTCCATGGGACATATGAGGATTCATCGTCAGGACAGCAAACATGACGGGGATATTATCAACAATTGCAGAAAGGATACCGACCAGCACATTGGCCCAGGTTGGCCCAAGGCCGACATACATCGCCTGAGAAGTCATGGCCAGATAACCGAACTGACCGAGACCGCCAACACAGAGGATAACACCGTAGAAAAATAACAGGGTATCCCACTCTGCCCGGGCAATATGGCGGAACAGGTCAAAACCGGTGGGATGACCGTGTTCCTGATCAGCGGGAGCCTGGTGCTCATCGGGGTTATGCCCTGTCATATCGAGAGGCATATCGCCGGTACCAAGACGCTGCTCGGTCCTTTTCAGCCAGTAGGAGAAGAAACCAAGGTAACCGAGACCCAGCATCATGCCGGATGCCGGAGGCAGGTTGAGAACCTGGTGGAACGAAACGGCAGTCACGATCGTACAGAGGAACAGAAACATGATCCGTTTTGCACCGAGCTTCATCTTGACCGCTTCACCGCGGGCATCAGGACGCTCCTTGGCGACAGCAAAACTCATGATCACCGCTGGAACCAGCCAGTTGAGCAAAGAGGGAATAAACAATGCGAAGAATTCAGCAAAATCGACCACCCCTTTTTGCCAAACCATCAAAGTCGTAATGTCACCAAAAGGAGAGAAAGCACCGCCGGCATTGGCACCAACGACAATATTAATACAGGCAACAACAAGAAACTTCTTGTTATCACCAGCGACCGCCATGGCAACAGCACCCATCAGCAGTGCCGTCGTCAGGTTGTCAGCAACCGGCGAAATGACAAATGCCAGAAAACCGGTAACCCAGAAAACTGTCCGCAGCGTAAAACCACGGCTGACCAGCCAGGAACGCAATGCCTGAAAGACATTCCGCTCATCCATGGCGTTGATATAAGTCATTGCCGTCAACAGGAACAGCAACAATTCTGCATACTCAAGCAAGTTGCCGCGAATTGCATGTTCAGCCGCTTCAGGCTGTCCCAGCCCCGCGTAAGCAACCGCAACAAGAATCCAGATGATCCCCGCAGCAAAAATGACCGGCTTACTTTTTCGCATATGGATTTTTTCTTCCATAATAACGAGGCTGTAAGCACCGATGAACAGGATGAGGGCAATAATCCCGTACATTGATCCGGTCATATGCATGACCTCTGCTCCTCCCTCACTGTTAGCAAAAGCCGGAACGGCCGACGTGAGAAGGATCAGGGTACTCATGACACAATACTTTACCCATGAGTTTCCTTGTTTCAGAAATGACAGCCTACCGCTGCACAGGGGGGATGTTTCGGCATTCATGACATCAGGCTCCAGTAAAAAGTTTGATTGCTAAAACGGCATTTTTTAGGTTTGCCAACATTACAGGTTAAAACTTCACACAAATAGCATGAGCCTTCCTTCATGGTCAACTTATTACAACGTAAAAAACCGTTTTTTTGAAATGGTCGGTGAAAACTAAAAACCGGGGCCGATTCATAACGATTCGACTCAGGCCAATGGGTCCATTTCCCCCGGCAATACCTGGGGTGGATTTTCAGAATGTTAACAAAAAAGGGCAGACACTTGCAGCGTCTGCCCTTCAATTTCTAACCCCTTAAAGCGGGGAATTAACCACAGGTTGCCGGAGATGGAGAGTCGGCAGCACTGTTATACAGGAACTGATTAATATCTTTCAGGTCTTTTTTACTTGTTTTACTCATAACATCACCGGGATGTTTTTTGGCTTTTTTCTTGAAGTAGCGATCCCACTGAGCCATGGTTTTTGTCATCGGGGTCAACTCGCCACCTTCACCGCCGGCGTCGTGACAGACCTTACAGTTCTTTTTGAACAAATGCTTTCCTTTACGGGCGTTACCACCTTCAACTGCAACAGCGCTTGTTACAGCAAAAGCAGAAATAACCAGTGCAACCAGCAATAATCTTTTCCAGTTCATACCGATCTCTCCTTTGTCATGGATTAAGTCAGGCACTTTTCGGCCTATTGTGAATAATTGACTGGGATACGAAGCCAGTCCAGCAATCTCAAACGATCGTAACCGTAATCTTTTCAGCGTTATATATCAATAATAATATTCCGAAACCTGCCTGAAAAATCGCTTTTCCCTGTGAGAAGACTGTAGCAGAGAAATTTTGTCTGTTCATTCGATATCGGTGGAGATTCAACCTGATGTCTATCTATATTTGTGTATTTCCAATAAGTTGGCGGCAAAGATAACGGCCGGAAATTTGCTGTTCATCTCCCCCTTACGACGATTCAGCAGCAGATTTGAGCATCGCGTTATCAACATCCTCCGATTTTCCGATCAAAATGAGAACATCACTGTCTTTGATAAGGTATGTCGGGGGTGGAGCAGGAATAAAACGGTCGGTCAAAACATCCTTGATCGCAATAATGGTGATGTTGAATTTCTGCCGCAAATTCAACTCAATCAGGGTCTTTCCGATGAAATGCTTCGGCGGCTCCGTTTCTGACAGCGAGTATTCCTCCGCCAGGGGGATAAATTCGAGGATATTCGGGCTCGACATACTGTGAGCAACCCTGATCGCAGTGTCTTTTTCCGGATAGATGATATCTGTTGCCCCGATACGCTCAAGAATCCGACCGTGATCATCACTGACCGCCTTGACCAGAATACGCGGGACATCCAGTTCCTTCAGGTAGAGAGTAATCAGAGTCGACAGGTGGGAACGATCACCCGTTGCGACAACGACAGCATCCATCTCCTCCACCCCCTGAGCGGCCAGAAAATCTTTATTGGCCGCATCACCGAGAATTGCATACGAACAGACATCCTTGATTGACTGTATTTTATTCTTGTTCGAATCAATCGCAATCACCTCATAACCATTATTGTACAAGGTCTCGACAATGTGGAACCCGAACCGTCCCAGGCCAATCACACAAAACTTTTTTTTCATCTCTCACAATCTCCCGTGTCTATCCAATCATGATGTTCTCTTCCGCATAGTGCGTACTGTGCCGGCGAGTCCGGCCGGCAATCGCAAACGCCATTGTCAGCAGCCCGACCCGCCCGACAAACATTAACAGGATAATAATAATCTTACCCAGAGTGTTCAGTTTGGCCGTTGTCCCCAGACTGAGACCAACTGTCCCAAACGCAGAAAATGCTTCAAAAAGGTAGTCGAGAAACTCACGCGGATTTTCGTGTTCCAGCCCCGGAGACTGAACAATCAGTAAGCCAAACAGGGCGATAGCAATCAGAATACTGGCAAGAATAATCAGCGCCAGCGCTTTGGTGATGGCCTCATCGGGAATGGTGCGGCGAAATAATGTTGTATGTTGACTTCCCTTAAGGCGACTGTAAAAAATCGCAAAAAACAGCGCCAGACTGGTTGTCTTTACCCCGCCACCGGCAGAACCGGGAGAGGCACCAATAAACATGAGGAAAATCAGCAGAAATATAGTCGGTTCCCGGAAGGTGTTGAGATCGATAGTATTGAATCCCGCAGTTCTTGTTGAGACCGATTGGAACAACGCCGTCCAGAACCCTTCCGTAAACGACATTCCTGCAAGGACGTTGTCTTTCTCCAGCAACCCGATCACAACGGTACCGTAAACAATCAGAATAAGCGTCGTCACAAGGACAATTTTGGTATGGAGGGAGAAGCGAATCTGGTGTTTTCTTTTTTTCTTCCAGGTCGCAGCAACCTGCATAATTTCACGCATTACCAGAAAGCCGATACCACCAAGGATAATCAGGACAATAATTGTGGTATTGACCAGCCCGCTGTCACGGTAACCCATCAGGTTGTCAGAAAACAGTGAGAAACCGGCATTACAGAATGCGGAGATAGAGTGAAAGACCGCATTGTAAAGCCCCGGCCAGAACCCCATTTGCGGGATAAAAGCAAACGAGAGGACAACGGCACCGACAGCCTCAATCACCAGGGTCATCACCATGATTCCCTTGACCAGCTCCCGCCACGAACTGACCGGTGTCGACATCAGGGTTTCGTTGATAATCCAACGTCCGCGGACACTCACCCCGACCCGCAGATAGATGAACAGGTAGACCGAAAACGTCATAATCCCCAGCCCACCAATCTGAATCAGCAACAGAACAATCCCCTGGCCAAACAGGCTGAGTTTCGTTCCGGTATCAACGACAACCAGTCCGGTCACACACTGTGCCGATGTCGCGGTAAATAACGCGTCAAGAAATGATAGTGGTGAGCCGTTGGTCGCAGCAGGAGTTGCCAGAAAGAGGGTTCCGACAAGAATCGTAACCGCATAGGAAAACATCAATATCTGCGCCGGAGATAGTTTTCTCAAGCGGGGAATGACCGTTGTCCGAAATAAGCCCCTCATTTATCCGCGTCTCTTGCGGCCCTTTTTCTGCTGGCTCGCTTTAAGCAGATCACCAAGGGTTCCCAGCCCCGCCGAGGATGCCGGCTGATCAGAATAACTGGTCTCCTCAAATTCATCCTGCTGCCCGGCTAAAGCGAGGGAGATGCGTCTCTCGTCCAGATCGATTTTTTCGACCACCACCTGGAGCGGTTGACCGACATTGACGACATCCTGCGGGTGACGAATCCGCTTGCCATCTCCCAGTTTAGAAATATGCAACAGCCCGTCGATCCCGTCTTCCAGGGTAACAAAAGCACCAAACTGAGCCAGCCGGCTGACTTTACCGGGATACTGTTTGCCGACCTGATAGATCGAACCAACCTTGTTCCACGGATCAGCCTGGGTGTCGCGCAGACTGAAAGAAAATTTGTTGTTATCCCAGTCAATCCGTTTAACGGCAACTTCGAGTTCCTGACCGACACTGAGGACATCCTCAATAGTCTCAATTCGTCCATAGCTGATTTCGGAAATCGGCAGAAGCCCCTCAATCCCACCGATGTCGAGAAAAGCCCCAAAATCGCGGATATTGGTGACCGTCCCCTTGACAACCATCCCCTCCTTCAGGGTTTCACGCAGGCTGACCCGCAACTGTTCACGCTCTTCATCAAGGATCGCCCGGTGGGAGACAACAATATTTCGCCCCCGTTCGCTGAATTGAGTAATTTTAAATGAGAGGCTTTGCCCGATCAGATCAGCCGGTTCAACCTGACGTAATCCTGTCTGTGAGAATGGACAGAAAGCACGGACATTTCCCGCCAGTTTTACCTCAAATCCGCCCTTGATCTCTTTTTCGATAGTTCCATCAACCGGAATACCACTTTGATAGGCATTTTCCAGCTGCTCGGTTCCCGAACCACTCCCCCCGATTTTCATCGTGAACCGGAGCTCCCCTCCAGCACGGGACAGGAAATACGCAGAGACAACATCACCGACGGCATAGTGCAGCTCACCGTCGTTATTCAGCAGTTCAGCGGTAGAGAGAACCCCCTCCCCCTTTTGACCGACATCAAGGAAGGTCCAGTCGCTGCCAATCTGCAAAATTGTCGCCTCAATTTTCTTCCCCGGTTCCAGTTGTTGACCAACAGCAGACAGGCTGGCCTCAAACATTTCGGCAAAACTCTCTTCGTCTTCATTCCGTTCATCATCATTAAAAGAATCGTCGGTCATTGTTATCTCCCAGAGTATTTTGTTCACCAGACGAAGATTAACCGCTTTTTCTGTGTGTGTAAATGAGGGAATCCCGATTGTGATTTTTCCCGCAACTGCTATCGTTATGAAAGGAGAGACTCTTTTGGGGGAGTTAAAATGAAACCGACGAGCTGGATTGAAAGCCTCAACTGCGCCATCGAAGGGATTCTCTGGGCAGCCAAAAGTGAACGACATGTCCGTTATCATCTGGTTGCTGCACTGGCCGTTGTCTTTCTGGCGCTCTTTTTTAAGGTTTCTGCTGTCGAATTTTTCCTGCTGGTTCTTGCCGCGGTTCTGGTTATTTTTGCCGAGTTGATGAATACAGCCATTGAGACGGTCGTTGATCTTATCACCGACGACTACCACGAACTGGCAAAACGGGCAAAAGATATCTCTGCCGGAGCAGTCCTTATGACCAGTGTCGGTGCTGTTATCCTCGGCTATCTGGTTCTATCGGGACATATTTTCCCGTTATTTGACAGCCAGCCGACATTGGGGAAAGAACCGCGAGGGAGTATTCCCCTTGGTGCGCTCCTGATTGTTATCATTCTGGTGGTTCTGCTGAAGTCACATTTTAATCGGGGAACACCCCTGCATGGCGGGGTCCCAAGCGGACACACTGCGGTTGCTTTTTCGATTATGGTCTCAACGTTTCTCTTTGGGGAGAGTTTTTTCATCGGGATGCTGGTGCTGCTGCTGGCAGTGATGGTGAGCCAGAGCCGCTTGCTGATGAAGATTCATACTCCGCGAGAGGTTTTTCTCGGAGCGCTGCTCGGGACCGCAGTCACCCTGCTGGCCTATCTGATTTTTGCCTGAATACCGCAGCGACAATGATCAGAGCAGTGGAGGGGTCACGATTTGATCTTCGGCCCGTGTCACGACGGTTGAGTCCCACGGTTTCGGGCTGGCATCAACCAGGTTGAGTTCTCCCAGAGGGATCGTCTGTTGCAGCCCGGCCAGAGTGAACCGGCTTGCGGCATTCCACAACATCCAGCCGTGGCTGCCGCTGGCATCACTGGCGTTGATCTGGGCCTGAATCTCATCTGCCGTAAAACGTCTCCGATCGAAGGCGTAATCCCTAAAAGCCTGGAGCCAGGGGCGAAACCGCACCGCTGGCAATCCGGTCAATTCTGCCGCTTTCTTGAGTGAAAGGGCGACAACCTCATAAGGGTTCTTCACCGGATTCTTATACCCGGGAACTCCGTATGGAAATCCCGACGGGTAAAGCATCGGCGACAGATAATCGACATGTTCCGCCAGATCGACAAGGCGCTGCCCGATTTTCTGATCCTTGTGTTTCCAACAGATATAGCCAAAAATATTCGCCGAGATCATGACCGGGTAATCGGCGAGTTGCTGTTCTGCCCGCTGAAGAAACCCGTTGATTGCCGCAACCCGGTTCTCTCCGCTGTTCTCCTGCGAAAACATCAGATCCGATTTTGCCGGGAAACGGATATAATCGAATTGAATCTCGTCAAAACCCAGGCTTGCCGCCTCTTTTGCTATAGCGATATTGTAATCCCAGACCTCTGGGTTGAAAGGATCGACCCAGCTCATTTTTTCACGATCTTCCCACAGGAACCCGTCCAGAGTGTGAATAGCCAGATCACGACGATTCCTTGCCAGGTGATTGTCCTTGAAAACAACAATTCGACCAATTGTGTAAATTCCCTGCTGTTTCAGTTCTGCCAGAAACGCAGAGAGATCTTTCAACGTCCGGACCCGCTGTGCGCCGACCTCCCTTGCCAGCGGAAGACTGCTGCGAAATGAGATGTCTCCCCGCGACGATTTAAGATCAATAACCAGGGCGTTCATCCCCGTCTCAACAATCAATTCCTGCAGATGGCTGCGCAGATCACGGCTGTCGGCAGCCCAATAAGAGAGGTAGAGGGCTCTGGGAGTGAAAGGTTCTAGCGTCAGATGGAGAGGGAAATTTGCGGTGACCTTTTGGGGACGATAACCCGGCCTGGTGACAATAATCTCAGTTGCGTCGGAAGAGAGCTGGAAACTGCCATCGTCACGGGTTACAGCAGAGTCATCACCGCTGTAAAGTTTGACACCCTCAAGAAGAGAACCACTCTGGCTATCCTGAACGGTCCCAATGATGGTGCCCGGCTCAGCAACCGCAGTGCCGGAAAAAGAGAAAATCAGCAGTATCGCCAGTAACCAGTCGTATCCCTTCACTCCAAGCTCCCTTTTCATTTATTAAGAGAGTCTTAGTTTAAAGGAATCCGGGAAAATAATAAAGATTTATTTAATAAATATTAATATTTAATCTGGGGAGCCAGGCCAGGGAAGGGAACCGCTACGCCAGAAAAAGATCGTAACCACATTTCAGCATAAGCAGGGTCAGAACAAATCTGAAAACCGGGATAACCACCTTATCGGCATTATTGATGACCAGCCCGCTGCCCAGCCAATTCCCGCAAATAGCTCCGGCAATGGCAACAAAAGCGATCGGCCAGAAAATTAAACCGTGCCAGAGGAAATAGGCAAAAGCTGAAACGTTTGAGGCGTAGTTGACAATCCTGGCGTTGGCGCTGGCTTCCCGGGCACTCATATGGAGAAAAAGCATAAATGCCAGCAACAGAAAGGTTCCCGTACCGGGGCCGAAGATCCCGTCGTAGCCACCGATAACAAGCCCGGCGAGTGCCGAACGACATCCAATCTGCCGCTGTGTCAGCTCTGTTTTTGCGCCACCCTCTCCCAGATGGCGGGCCTGCAGATAAAACAGGATTGGAATAACTGCCAGCAGCAGCGCAAAAATGGTACTGCGGGACAGGTAACTTGAGAGAGATGCTCCGAAAGCGGAGCCGATCAGGGCTGCGATAATGGCGAAAACGACTGTCTTCCAGAGGATACTTCCGGAACGGATATAGCGAAAAACAGCAAACGTTGTCCCTGACGAGCTGACGCACTTGTTTGTCCCCAGAATCAGCTCAACAGGCATCCCCAGAGCCAGATAGGTGGGGACAGAAATCAAGCCACCCCCTCCGGCAATTGAATCGATAAAACCGGCAAAACCAATCAACAGAAAAACGACGGCATACTGCCAGAGTTCAATCTCCATGCGGTTCTCTCACGACAGAATAAATATAAAAAGCACCCGAAAATGTCTCCGGGTGCTTGTAAATTGGTCACTGAAAAAAATGACGGCTTACTTTTGTTTCTGCTGCCTCAGGTCCTCCATCAACGCTTTAACAATACGCTTGAACTGATCTTCCGACCGAACCGGATCAACAGCTTCGACCTGAGCGGTCCAAAGAAGTTTGTCGCTGGCAACGTCGTAGAGGCTACTTTCGAGGTAATAGAGCTCGGTTGTCGTCTCAAGTGGTGGCATGTATTGCACCGAATGGCCATAGTATCCATACATCCCACCGTGGTAATAGGCCGCCGGGCCGCCGCCATAATGGACTGAAACAGCGGGGGAACTGATATTTGTCTCGGTCTTTTTATCCACCAGGCGGGTGACCAGAACATTTTTAGCCCCGGACTTTTTGACAACTTTCTTCAACTGCTCCTGATCGCCCTTCATATCACCGGTCATGTATTTGTAGCTCGGCATTGCAGAGACATTTGCTGCCTCCAACTCCTTAACAAAATAGTCCTCAAAGATCCGCTGAGTTGTCATGTCACGCGTGACACCAACGACAAGAACATCCTCGTAGGTTCTGCTGCTCATACTGTCATCTTTCCACGAAGTGATCACCTCAACAGACGGAGCGCAAGCCGATAGAATCAGACTGGTGACAAGCAAAAATGCAAAAAATAACGTTTTCTTCATAAAATATCCTCTCAATGATTTTGAGTCGTTCATTCTATTTTGCATCAACCCCATACAGATCGTCCATCAACTCCTTGACAAAAAGCCTGAACTCATCTTTTGATTTTACCGGATTGACTGTTTTTGTCTGAACCGACCAGAGCAGTTTATTGTTGGCGATATCATACAGGTTACTTTCCATGAAAAGGATATCATCAACAACCTCGGTGGGTGGAATATATGAAATTGAATAGCCGTAATAATCGTACATACTGTGGGTGTAAGGGCTGGGATTATAAACAGAGTATATTCCCCCACCACTCACATTTGTCACCGTTTCTTTATCGATAATCCGAGTGATTAAAACCGATTTTGTTCCTGTCTCTTTAATAATTTTCTCGACAACCGTACGATCAGGAAATTCGTGTTTTTCCAGTGGGATAAATTGGTAACCGGGCATTGCTCTGACCTTTTTCTCAGTGAACGCCTCGACAAAGGAGTCATCGAACATTTTTCGGGTCAAATCAGACCGAGCCACCCCGATCACCAGGACGCTGTCGATCGAATAGTTGCTTAAAGAATCGTCTGACCACGAATTGACAACTTTAATTTTCGGCCCGCATGACGTGAGAGCCAGGCTTAGACAAATGAGAAAAACACCGATCAAAAACTTTTTCATCGCTGGAAACCTTTGTAAAAGGAAAGGGAGAAAGCGTGGGCTGGAACGAAAAGACCGGAACATGCCCAGCCCTGGGTACTTTGAAAATGGTCGGGGCGAGAAGATTTGAACTTCCGACCCCCTGCTCCCGAAGCAGGTGCGCTACCAAACTGCGCTACGCCCCGACGTGGTAAAGCCTCAAGTACAGCGGACATAACTAACACCGTTCCTGCCTAAAAGCAAGATTTTTTGGCTTAATGTGACAAAATCAGTATAGAATAGAGAAGCGTGTCTGACGCCAATGATCCAGCCCTTTCAGACAAATTGAGCTCCTTTACATTGTGCCAGCGACAACGGTAAACTCACCCTCTCTTTTGAATGAGGAAAAAACCATGCCGCAACCAGCCAGCCACCCGTTTGAACAACTCACCCCCGACTTCCTTATGGATGCGGTCGAATCGCAGGGTTACCGCTGTGATTGCCGGATTCTTACCCTTAACAGCTACGAAAACCGCGTTTATCAGGTAGGGATTGAGGATGAAGAACCGCTGATCGCCAAATTTTATCGTCCGGAACGCTGGTCTGACGAGCAGATTCAGGAAGAACACGATTTCACTCGCGATCTCGCGGCGCAGGAACTTCCCGTTGTTGCCCCGCTACCCGATGGTGACGGTGAGACATTGCGTCACTATCAGGGGTTTCGTTTCAGTTTGTCGCCGCGCAGAGGAGGCTACGCTCCGGAACTCGATAATCTGGAGCACCTGCTGATTATCGGGCGCTTGTTGTCACGGATTCACTCCCTTGGAGCCAGCCGTCCTTTTACTACCCGACCAAAACTCGACAGTCACAGCTTCGGTTATGAGTGTGTTGCGTTTATTGCCGATAAATTTATTCCGGTAGAATATCGCGAATCGTACCAGTCACTGACCCGCGATCTGCTGCAGATCATTGATGAACGCTTTACCCGCCTTGGAACAGTGACCAATATCCGTGTTCACGGCGACTGTCACAGTGGCAACATGTTGTGGCGGGACGGGGCACCCCATTTTGTCGATTTTGATGACAGTCGGATGGCTCCGGCAATTCAGGATCTGTGGATGCTGCTGTCGGGATCCGAAGATCAGCAACGGCGTCAGCTCGATAAAATCTTTGAGGGCTATTATCAGTTTTACGATTTCAATCCGGCAGAACTGCAACTCATCGAACCCCTCCGTACCCTGCGGATGCTCCACTACTCTGCCTGGCTTGCCCGCCGCTGGGATGATCCCGCTTTTCCACGAACCTTCCCGTGGTTCAACACCATGCAATACTGGGGAGAGCATATTCTGGAACTGCGTGAACAAATGGCTGCGCTACAGGAGCCAGTATTGCAGATG